>DATMHK010000048.1:0-64657 GCA_035554995.1 Gemmatimonadaceae bacterium | reverse complement strand
CCCAGCGTTTGTCGCGGTCCATCCCGAAGTAACGTCCGCCGAGGCTGCCGACGACGGCTCGGCCGTTGGCATTCTGAAGTACCTGGCGCATGTACCCGAGGCCCGAGCGCGGCATCGTGTCGCGCCCATCGAGCAACGCGTGAACGGCAACTCGCGGCACTCCACGCATAGCGCACAGATCGATCAAAGCGAATAGGTGGGCGTCGATCGCGTGAACGCCGCCCTTTCCGATGAGGCCCATCAGGTGGACCGTTCCACCAGTGTGCTTGGCGTGGTCGCACGCGTTCAGGAACACCGGGTTCTCGAAAAACGATGAATCCATGACTGCCTGGCCGATGCGTACGAGATCCTGCATGACAACCCGACCGGCACCGAGGTTCAAATGGCCGACCTCGCTGTTGCCCATCTGGCCCTCCGGCAGTCCCACGGCGAGACCGGACGCGTCGAGGAGTGTTCCCGGATAGTTCGCGACGAGCGCGTCCCAAGTGGGTGTTTTGGCAAGGGCAATCGCGTTCCCGTCACGCTCAGGGCGGTAACCCCACCCGTCGAGCACGACGAGGACAACCGGACTCTTGGGCACAAAAAACGAGGTAGAAGGATTCGAGCCCGGCGGATTGCCGAATTCGAGGCGGCGAGAAATCTAAAATGGCTGGACGCTAACGGGCCCAACCCCTATCATGGCGGCATGGCAGAGCGGGAAAAAGGACGCTGGGGCGCGTTCGCGGCAATAGTCGCGGCCGCGCTCGGCATCGTCCAATTCTATAAACCGGCGAGCCCGGCACCGACGCAGCCGTTTGCGGCGCTTGCGCGCGCACGCGGGCTGTCGGCTGGCGCGTCGCTGAACGCCTTTGGCGACAGCCGCGAGGTGCGGCTGCGCTTCGCTCTGCCCGCCAGCCTGGTCGAGTTCCCGCTCGAGGTCAGCGGCGACGTGAGCTCGCTCGCCTACGAATGGATCGCCGCGGACGACACCACCCGCCGCACGGGGCTGCAACCGATCAGCGGAGCGTCGTTCATCAGTCCGAGCACCCCGGGCTATTACCACCTGGCAGTCGTACGCGGGACCGACCGACAGATCATCACGGAGCCGACCCTCGCGGTCATGGTTCCGTTTCAGGAAAAGATCGGCGCCACGCTCAACGGGTACCGCATCGGGACGTACATCGCGGAGCGACTTTCCGGACACGATCATCCGCTTGGCTTCCTCCAGGTAGATCGCGGCGACGTCGACCGCAGAGTCAGCACGCACCTTCGCCTCGGCGACTTCGTCACCCGTGATCAACAAGACGTCTGGCCGAAGTACGTCGCCTTGAATCCACGCTTGCTCGACAAGCTCGAGCTGGTGCTCGCGAGAATCGGTGCGCAAGCTCGGTTCAGGCGTGCCGCCGAGGATTCGCGCGAAGTGGCATTTGACGTGCACAGCGGTTTCCGGACGCCGGCCCACAACCGCGGCGTCTGGCGGGCGGCGAGCGACAGTCGTCACCAGTACGGTGACGCGGCCGATCTCGCGATCGACGCTGACGGCGACGGACGCATCACCGCGCGCGACGAGGCATTGGTCGTGCGAGCCGTGGACGAGGTGGAGAGCGAGCACCCCGACCTCATCGGCGGCCTCGGGCTGTACACGAGCGCGGCGTACAACACGCCATACGTGCACATCGACGCTCGAGGCAGCAGGTCGCGCTGGAAAGGCTGACACACCCAGAACAACAAAACGGCGAATGAACGAGCATCTGCGCGACCGAATTCTCAGAAAGCTGGAGACCCTCTCGGACGAGCGCGGATATCAGGTGCTCGACTACGTCGAGTTCCTCGAGTCGCGATACGCCGAACGTCCGTCGCCGAACGCGAGCGTCTTCACGCGGTTCACCGAAGCGATTGAAGACAAGCTGCGCGCGGGCAAAGTCTCCGCGAGCGCGATCGCCGAGACCGTCGGGTTCATGAATCGCGCGGCGAACGTGTTGAACAACGCCGTGGAGACGGGCAAGAGCATGGCGAACGAGCTGGTGAACACGGCGCGGCCAGGATCTCAGTCCAGCCCGCAGCCTCCGCCGTCGACGAATACGAACGCGTCGTCGACCGCACATGACATCAAAGATCCAGGCGGATCCGGAGAGACGCTCTGATGGCTACGCGATCGGCAGCGCGCACCAAGCGGCGTCCCGCGGAGGAGGCTCCGGCCGCGGGCGCACCACGAACGGGCGCCAAGCGCACCGTCATGTACTACGTCCGGCAGCTGCCGCAGTACGTTCGACTGCTCGGCGGCCTGATTACCGATCCGCGCGTTGCGCTGATGGACAAACTCTTTGTCTTCGGCGCGATCGCGTACATCGTCATGCCGATCGACCTGATCCCGGACTTCATTCCGTTCTTCGGCGAGATCGACGACGTGTATTTGCTGGTGCTCGCACTCCAGCGACTGATCGCCAACGCCGGTCGCGTCGTGCTGCTCGATCACTGGTCCGGAGAGGCGTCGGATCTGGGCGATCTGAACCTTCGCGGCGCGCTGGCGGCCGCGGCGTTCTTTCTGCCGAAACGGATTCGGAGGCGTCTGCGCGTGATCGGCAGGTAAGTCGTCGGCCTACCGCGGGGTAGGGAGCGCGCCTACATTCCACCATGGCAACCAGAACTCGAGTATCAGCCCGGCCCGCCATCCCCGAAAAATCGGGAGGCGGGCTTTCGCGTATAGAGGATCAGTCACGCCCAGGACGCGTTCGCGAGGACTTCGCGCTCACCTTCGACGACGTCCTACTCGTCCCGCGGCGCTCGCAGACCCACCCGAAGGACGTGTCTGTCGTCTCGCGCTTCACGCGCGGCATCGAGCTGCGGATCCCGCTCGTTTCCGCGGCGATGGACACGGTCACCGAGTCGGAGATGGCCATCGCCATCGCCAGGGCCGGTGGAATCGGCGTCCTCCACAAGAACATGTCGATCGATCGGCAGGCCGCCGAAGTGGATCGGGTGAAGCGATCCGAGAGCGGCATGATCCTCAAGCCGATCACCCTGAGACCCAGCGATACGGTGCGCGAGGCAACCGCCTTGATGCACCGTTTTCGCATCTCGGGAGTTCCGATCGTCGACGACGAGGAGCGTCTCGTCGGCATCATCACGAACCGCGATCTCCAGTTCGAGCGGGAATTGGACCGTCCGCTGAGCGAGGCGATGACCAGCGAAGGGCTGATCACCGCGCGCGAGGGCACGACACTGGACGAAGCAGAGCAGATCCTCGGGCGGAATCGCATCGAGAAGCTTCCCGTCGTGGACGGCGTGGGCGTGCTGAAAGGTCTCATCACGATCAAGGACATTCACAAGCGCCGTCAGTATCCCGACGCGAACAAGGACAAGTTCGGACGCCTCCGCGTCGCGGCAGCGATCGGCGCGGGTGGCGACTTCCTGGTGCGGGCTCGCGCGCTGATCGACGCGGCCGTCGACGCGATCATCATCGACACCGCGCACGGTCACGCCGAGACGGTGCTCGAGGCGACGGAAAAGGTTCGCGAAGCGTTCCCCGACACACAGCTCGTCGCCGGCAATATCGCGACGCGCGAGGCGGCCGAAGCGCTCGTCGAGCGTGGGGTGGATGCGGTGAAGGTCGGCGTCGGACCAGGCTCGATCTGCACGACACGAGTCGTGACGGGCGTTGGCGTGCCGCAACTCACCGCCGTCCTCGATGCGGTCGACGGGGCAGGGGACGTTCCGGTCATCGCCGACGGCGGTATCAAATACTCAGGCGACGCGGTCAAGGCGCTCGCCGCGGGCGCGTCGAGCGTGATGATGGGATCGATGCTCGCCGGCACGGAAGAGAGTCCGGGCGAGACATTCTTGCTCGAAGGCCGTCGCTTCAAGATGGTGCGCGGCATGGGCAGCCTCTCGGCGATGCAGGACGGAAGTGCCGACCGCTATTTCCAGGAAGGCGAGCTGTCGCCGAAGAAGCTCGTACCCGAAGGCATCGAAGGGCGCGTGCCCTATCGCGGTCCTGTGGGCGACGTCCTCTTCCAGATGGTCGGTGGGCTGCGCAGCGGAATGGGCTACGTCGGCTGCGCGTCGATCGATGAACTACGCTCGGAAACGGAATTCGTGCGCATCACGAGCGCCGGTCTTCGCGAGTCGCATCCGCACGACGTGCAGATCACCCGCGAGGCGCCGAACTACTCGGTTTGATCGATAAACGGATTGTTCTTCGCGTCGCCCTCTGGACATGCGGGCGCACGTGCTCTACTTCACGAGGTTGTTCTGCCGAGCGCGCTTAGGCCGATACTGGTGCTCGGGGGGCCGTCGGATGTCATTGACACGGCGGCCCTCGCGGTGAAGATTTGCATACAATTCTCGCCAGCCCGTCCTAGACGGGCGTAACAGATGAATCATCCACGAACCTAGGAGGGGTGGCGTGGCCGGCGAACTCACACGGACGAAATCAATCGATCGGTTGATCGCGGAAAGCGCAGCCGAAGGCGAAAGCGGGAAGGGCCTGAAAAGGACGTTGGGTCCGGGCGCCCTGATTGCCCTTGGGATTGGCGCGATCATTGGCGCTGGTCTGTTCGTCCGAACGGCCGCCGCCATCGCCGAACGGGCCGGTCCTTCGGTCACCCTCGCATTCATCGTCGCGGGCATCGGCTGCGCGTTCGCCGGCCTGTGTTACGCGGAGTTCGCGTCGATGATTCCGATCGCGGGCAGCGCGTACACCTATTCGTACGTCACGATGGGCGAGCTGGTGGCGTGGATCATCGGATGGGATCTGGTGCTCGAGTACGCGGTCGGAGCGGCCACGGTCGCCATTGCCTGGAGCGAGTACTTCAACAAAGTTCTTGGCTTTTTCGGGATGGCAATCCCGTATCAGTGGTATCACTCACCATTCGAGACGAGTACGGCGGGTGTTCATGGCATGATGAACATTCCCGCCGTTTTCATTTTGCTCGTCCTCTCGCTGCTGCTGGTCCGCGGCACGCAGGAGTCGGCGTGGGTGAACAACCTGATCGTGATCACCAAGGTCGCCATCGTGATCATGGTCATCATGTTCGGTTGGCACTTCATCAATCCCGCGAACCACACGCCGTTCGTCCCCAGCACGACGACGTATACGACGGCTGAGGGCGTGAATCACCCCTTTGGCGGCGTCATGGGGATTCTCGGCGCGGCGGGCGTGGTGTTCTTCGCCTTCATCGGATTCGACGCCGTGTCCACCGCGGCGCAGGAAGCGAAGAATCCGAAGCGAGACATGCCGATCGGCATCCTCGGTTCGCTCGTGATTTGTACGGTGCTCTACGTGCTCTTCTCCTACGTGCTGAGCGGCTTGGCCGACGTGAACTTCTTCCGCACGCAGGGTAAGGAAGCGTCGGTGACCGCGGCGATCGCCGCCTACATGCCGGGCTACTCCTGGTTGGCCAACTTCGTGACGGTCGCGATTCTCGCCGGTTTTTCGTCCGTCATCCTCGTCATGCTTCTCGGCCAGTCGCGCGTGTTCTACTCGATGAGCAAGGACGGCCTGGTGCCGGGCGTGTTCTCCGAGGTCCACCCGCGCTTCCGGACGCCGTACAAGTCGAACATGCTCTTCTTCCTGGTGACGGCGATCTTCGGCGGCTTCATCCCCGGCGACATCGTCGGCGAGATGACGAGCATCGGAACGCTGTTCGCGTTCATCCTGGTGTGCGCGGGTGTGTGGATCATGCGCGTGCAACGCCCCGACCTGCCGCGTGCCTTCCGGACGCCGGCAGTCCCCGTGGTCGCGACGCTCGGCATCGTCACGTGCGGCGCGATGATCTATGGACTTGGGTGGACGAACTGGCTGCGTCTGATCGTCTGGTTGGTCATCGGCCTGGTCATCTATTTCGGGTACGGCCGCAGCCACTCGCGGCTGTCTGCATACGCCGGCGGCGCGGAGCCCGTCGCGGCCGACTAGCAGTCATCCCGAGCGAGCAACGCGAGCGAGGGATCTACTGTCCTGATCTGGCAACCAGACCGGGAGGGTAGATCCCTCGGGCGCTTCGCGCCCTCAGGATGACAGTAGGCAGCTTCGTCCCGCAGGACGACATTAGGTTTCGCTGCGGAATGTCACACACCGTCAGCGAGTACCTCACCATCCCCCAGCCGCGACGCGCCGCGATCGAGCAGCTGGCGCGCGAATTCATCCCCGGCCGCCGCGTCGCGCTGTCGACGCACATGAACGCCGACGGCGACGGCTGCGGTTCCGAGGTCGCTCTGGCGTTGATGCTGGCGCAGCGCGGCCTCGACGTCCGGATCGTGAATCCGACGTCCTGGCCCGACCTGTTCGACTTTCTGCTCGAGGGTGTCAGCGATCGCAGCGCCGACGGTTCGGCCGCCTTTCGCGACATCGATCTGCTGATCGTGCTCGACATCAGCGACGTGAAGCGTCTGGGCTCACTCGCCGAAAGCGTGCGGCGGCTCGCCGTGCCGAAAATGGTGATCGATCACCACATCGCCTCCGACGATCCCGCGGGCAGCATCGTGTTGACCGACGTCGCGGCATGCGCCACCGGCGAGCTGGTGTACGATCTGGCCCGCGTCCTCGATTACGAGATCACGCCGCCAGTCGCGCGCGCTCTCTACGCGGCGATTCTCACGGACACGGGAAGCTTCCGCTTCAGCAACGCGACGCCGCGCTGCCACGCGATCGCCGCTGATCTTCTGGCGGCAGGCGTCAATCCGGAGGAGATGTACGTCCGCGTCTATGCCTCCGCCCCCGCGGGCCGGCTGCGGCTTCTCGCCGAAGTGCTGTCCACACTAGGCGTCGACGAAAACCTGGGGCTAGCCTGGCTCTCGATGAATGCCGGTGCACTCGAGCACTACGGCGTGCGCCAGGAGGACCTCGACGGCATCGTCGAGCACGCCCGCTCGATCGGCGGGACGCGGATGGCGCTCTTCTTTCGCGACCTTGGGTATGGGAAGGTCAAAGTCTCCTTCCGCAGCACAGGCGAAGTGGACGTCAACGACTTCGCGCGGCAGTTCGGCGGAGGCGGCCACGCGAAAGCGTCGGGCGCGCTCATCGCCGGCTCGCTCGAGGATGTGCGCGACCGGGTCATCGGCGCGGCGCAGCAGTATCTGGCACGATCACCGCGAGCGGTCGCCGTAGGCTGAGCCGCCGCCCTTCGAATTCTCCCGAGATATGACGACGCTGCAGGGTCGAATCGCCGAGGCACTTTCGCGAGTGCGCCATCCGCGCACGGGCGTCGACGTGCTGTCGAGCGAAGCTGTGCGCGACATCGCGACGACGACAGACGGCAAAGTCCGCCTCACGCTCTTGCTTGCCGCGGGCGACGATCCCGCGCTCGCGCGCTCCATTCGCCAAGCCGTTGAAGCGGTCGATGGTGTAGCGCAGGTGACGGTGGACGTGAGCGACGTCGCAGCCGACGCGAAGCGCAAAGCGGCGAGCCGTGCCCTCCCGGTGATGGACGCGCAACGCCCAGCACAGCAGGCGCGCGTTCCGGCGCCGACGCCTGTCGCCTACCCGAACCTCGGCCGGATCATCGCGATCTCGAGCGGCAAGGGCGGCGTCGGCAAATCCACCGTCGCCGTGAACCTCGCGGTGGCCCTGGCGCAGAGCGGCAAACGCGTCGGCCTGATGGACGCCGACATCTATGGCCCGAACATCCCGTTGATGATGGGCGTCAACGAGCCGCCGATGGTCCTCAACGAGAAGATCGTCCCGCTCGAGGCGCACGGGGTGAAGCTCATCAGCCTCGGTTTCCTGATCGATCGCGACCAGCCGGCGATCTGGCGTGGTCCGATCATCATGAAAATCATCACGCAGTTTCTACGTGACGTCGCCTGGGGCACGCTGGACTACTTCATCGTCGATCTGCCGCCGGGTACGGGCGACGCGCAGCTCACGCTCGTGCAGGCGACGAATATCACCGGCGCGATCATCGTCACGACGCCGCAGGAAGTCGCGATCGGCGACGCGCTGCGCGGGGCGAAGATGTTCGAGCGCGTGAACGTACCTGTCGTCGGCATCGTCGAGAACATGAGCTGGTTCGAGTGTCCGCACTGCGGCAAGCCGTCGCCGATTTTCGGCGAGGGAGGCGGAGAGCGCCTGGCGAACGAGCTCGGACTTCCGCTGCTCGGGCAGATTCCGTTGTACACGCGAGTGCGAGAGGGCGGCGATCTGGGTCGTCCGATCGTGGTCGCCGACGCGCAGTCCTCGGCGGCGCGGGCGCTTGCGTCGATTGCCGAGCGCGTCTCGGAGCAGGTTCCGGCGGTCACCGGCTGAGCCGCATGCTCGAGCCGACGCCGACCGCGTCGCTTCCGCTCGAGCCGCACGAAGGAATCGCGGCGGTCGCCGTCGCGGACGCGCGCGAGGGCGCGCAGCTCGTCACCGACTCGATTCGCGCGACGATCATTCGCGTCGCGATGCCGGCGGTCGCGTCGTCGTTGCTCATGACGCTGTTCTCGTCGGTGGACGCGTTCTGGGTCGGCACCCGGATCGGCGCGTCCGGGCTCGCCGCCGTCTCGACGTCGCTCTTCTGGATCTGGATGATCATCTCGCTCGCCGAGATGGTCGGCGTGGGGCTGACGGCGGTCGCGGCGCGACGCCACGGCGAAGGCCGCGAGCGCGAGGCGTCCCGACTGGCCGGCGATTCGCTCGTCTTCTCGCTCGTGCTGGGGGTCATCGTCGCGGCGGCCGGTCTCGCCTGGCTGGACACGCTGTTCGCGGTGATGCACACGCCGTCCGACGTCACGACGCTCGGGCGCACATATCTCAGCACCTATCTGGTAGGCACGCCGCTGATCTACGGCTTCTTCGCGATCGACGCGACCTTCCGAGCCTCCGGCGATACGAAGACGCCGTTTGTGCTGTTGCTGTCGTCGGTCGGGATCACGCTGTTTCTCGATCCAGTCCTGATGCTCGGGCTCGGCCCATTTCCGCGACTCGGCATCGAAGGCGCGGCGATCGCGACGATCGGCACGCGTGGCGTGGCCTTCCTCCTCGGGACGATCATCGCCGCGCGCCGCGGGCTACTCCGCGTCGGCCGCATTCAATTCGAGTCCGTGCGTGCCGTGGCGAAGGTCGGGATGCCAACCGCGCTCACCGGCGTCGCGTTCAGCGTCATCTACGTCGTGCTCACGCGAACGACGACACGTTTCGGCACGCCGGCGCTCGCCGCGCTCGGCATCGGCCACCGCGTCGAAAGTTGGTTGTTCATGGTCGGCGTCGGCTTCGGGGCGGCGACGGCGGCGATCGTTGGACAGAACCTCGGCGCGCATCGCCCCGATCGCGCGGCGCGCGCCGGCTGGCTCGCCACCGGCTTCTGCACGATGCTCGGGGTCGTCGCTTTCGCTCTGGAGCTCGGAATACCGCGACAGTTCGCGGCGCTGTTCACGAGCGATCCGGCGGTGATTGCCGAGGCGGTCAAGTATCTACGAATCGCCGCGGTCTCGCAGCTCGCAGTGTGCGCGGAGGTCGTCCTCGAGGGTGCGCTCGGCGGAGCGGGGGAGACGGTTCCGCCAATGATCGCATCGACGGCGCTTACCGCCTCGCGTATTCCGCTCGCCGGAATGGCCGCTGATCGATGGGGATCGAGTGGCATCTGGTGGGTCATCTCACTCACCGCGATCGGGCGTGGCTTGGCGATGGCGGCGCTCTGGCGCTGGGGCCGTTGGAAGCGCAAGTCTATCTAGTGCGCCCGATCATTACACTGACAACCGACTTCGGCACCGTCGACGGCTACGTCGGCGAGATGAAGGGCGTGATCGCGACGAATGCCCCGGACGCGCAGATCATCGACATCACGCACGACATTCCGCCGCAGGATGTCGAGCGCGCGCGGCTCACCGTGGCGCGTGTCTGGCGACGATTCCCGGCTCGCACCACTCATGTGGTGATCGTCGACCCTGGCGTCGGCTCGCCGCGCGCCGCGCTTGCCGTAGCGAGTGACGAGCGATTTCTCGTTGGCCCGGACAATGGCGTGCTGTCTCCGGCGCTCCTCTTTGCGGGTATGCGTGCGGTAGAGCTGCCGGTCCCGCGTGGCGCGTCGGCGACCTTTCACGGCCGCGACGTCTTCGCCCCGGCTGCCGCGGCGCTGGCGTGCGGCGCGTCGGTTGACGCCTTGGGTCAGGAGGCAGCGACGCCGATCGTGCATCGGACACCCGAGCCGACGCGGCGGCCCGATGGCGCCATCGAGGGCGAAGTGATCGTCGTCGACCGTTTCGGCAACGCGGTGACGAACTTGATCGGCCGGCGCGGCGGCGCGCTGGAAGTCGGCGCGCATCGCGTCATTCTGCACGGCACATACGCCGAGGGATCGCCGGGAGAGGCGATCGCTGTCGTCGGCTCGACTGGTTTCATCGAGATCGCCGTCCGCGACGGCAACGCGTCGGCGTCGCTGGGGTTGTCACGCGGCGCGCGCGTCGTACTGCACCCCGACAACGCGGATGTCGTTGCCCGCTAGGACGTGCCGCGCTTGACCGAAGCGCTTCCCGGGCCGCTCCCGGACACGATGCGTCCGAGCAAGGTCTCTCCCTTGTCCGGCGCCACCGCGCCTGTGCCGTGGTGCAATTCCGACGCGAGCTCTCCGCCGACCAGCACGACGAACATCGTGTAATACATCCACGTCAACATGATGATCACGCCGCCGATCAGCCCGTACGCGGGGTTCGGCGGGAAATGCTTTATGTAGAGGCGGAAGGCGAGGGTCGCCAGGATCCAAAAGATCGTCGTCAGCGCGGCGGCGATCACGACGTGACTCTTCCGCTGCCGAACATCCGGCAGGAAATAGAAAGTCGTATAGGCCAGGGCCATCAATCCCACGGCCGACATCGGGAACTGGATCGCTTTCCAGAGAAAAACGAACGCCGGTCCGAGATGCAGCGCCTTGCCGACCAAGTCGGCGATGCCTTCGCCATTGAGAAAGATCAGCGTCGAGACGATGACGATGACGCTGCCGAGCGCGAAAGTGATGAGCCGGATGCTCTGCTGCTTGAGCCAGGACCGCGTCTCAGGAACGTCGTACGCGGTGTTCAGCGCGCCCATGAGGGTGCCGAACACGTTCGATCCCGACCACGCGGCGAGCAACAGGCCGATGGACATGAGCCCGGGTGCGCTCGGCGAAAACACGACCTTCTCGAGCACGGGCCGGATCGCTTCGAGCTGCGCCGGCGGAAGCACCGACGTGAGCTGCGACATCAGCCAGCCGACTGTCCGCTCTTTGTTGCCGGCGAGACTGAACACCGGCGCGAGAAAGAGCAGCAGCGGAAAGAGCGAAAAGAAAAAGTTGTACGCGGCTGACGCGGCGAGCGTAGAGATCCCGTCCTCGCCGATCTCGCGAAACGTCTTCTTGAGGAGTACGCCGACGCGGAATCCCTTGATCACCATCGCGCCCGAGCGAGGCAAGCGGTATTCCAGAAGGGTGACTCGGCGGCTCGGCGGCTCGGCGGCTCGGCGGCTCGGCGGCTCGGCGGCTCGGCGGCTCGGCGCCTCGGCTGCCGAGAAGCCGAGAAGCGCCCTACCTCGCCGACGAGACCGGTCGGCGCGATGACGCCGCTACGCCGGTGACCGGCGTCGGCGTTTGCCAGGCTAGCTCGTCCGTCGACGTTCGCGAACCGATGGCGCCGGCTCGCTGGGTTCCCGCGCGAGAAATGATCGTCGCGCCAAGCCCGACCGTTGCCGCGACCCAGGTGATCGCGATCGCGACCGCGCGCAGAATGGCGCCAAACACTGGACTCCACGTGAACGACGCCGCGAGCATCCAGATGGCGCCGAATACGATGAGCCCGATCATCAAGGCGCGCACGTGAACGCCGCGAGGCGTCGTCGTGCCGCGATCCGACGTGATCGCGCGACCGGTGAGTCGCGCGACGGCAAGGAACCCGAGAGTGAGCAAGCCGGCCGCGGCGATGACGTACGCGACGATGGCGAATGGGATGAGCAGCACGCCGAGGATCGTGATCGCGAGCGCGACGACGAGCACGAGCAGGGCGGGCAGGATGAGCACTTCACCCGCCAGCCCGATCCAGAACGACCGGGCGAATCCGCGCTCGAGCGCGATGACGACACCGTCGAGGTTCGCCTCGGTGAAGATCATCACGCCGATCCCGATGATCGCGAAGAGCGCGAACCACCCGAGCACGAGCTTGATCGAGTCCCAGGTCGTGAGTGGATGTCGCGGCTGCGCAGCCGACACGATCGTTGGCGCGCCTTCGATCGAACGCTTGCCGCCATCCACGCTGCCGCCTTCGATCAACACCTTGCCGGCGGCGGCCCAGGCATCTCCAGTGACTCTCGCACCCTTATGAACGCGAACGTCGCCGCCAAGGGCGACGACGTCTCCGTTGACAGTGCCGAATACGTCGAGATTTCCGTGGGCTACGGCGATCGGCCCGTCGACCCGGGTCCCCGCCTGGATCGTGCGGTCGCCAAAGGTGAACTGTTCGGCGTCGGGGAGATATTTCTCGCCCGCGGCGCGCTGCTGAGCGATTTCGCGCGACAGCTGCGCAGTGTCTCGCGCGCTGTCGGCCGCGGGACGCTTCGTTCCCTGATTCTGAGCCTGCGCCAACGTCGAGGCGCTCCCGAGCGCCAGGGTGGCAAAAACGAATAGGGCGCGCATGCTGGTACTACGCCCGACGGCGGCTTGACGCTATCGCTAGTGAGCGGAGCCCGGCGATTGAACCGGCGGTTGCCGCGGCCAGTCCAAGCAGCGCGGCGGCTACACCCACGACGCCGGTGCTTTGGATGATCCGGAACATCTGGTCACCGAAGACAGTGGCAAGTACGACACGGCCCGCCTCGAAGACCAGCGAACGAACCCGGTCGCCCGCGGCGCCGGAAGCCAGGACAAGGACGTCTGTCTGAGTCGCGATCCAGAGGATCGCCACCGTCATGACAGAGGCTGCGGATGTGGCGAGCAGCGCCACGGCGACGCGAGCCGGCCGCGATTGCGGCAGCCAGCGGGCGACGGTATCGCGCGCCGTGACGTGCCACGGGACGAACACCGGCACCTGGGACATCACCTTATCGGCAAAGGTGTGCGTAGGTGCGAAATGGGGGACCGCCTCGAGGGCGTCCACCGCCATCCGCGCATCCTCGACGCGAGCCCGGCACTCGCCACATTCGCGCAAATGGGCGCGAAGGGGGGGAACGCCAAAGCCCACCTCGTCATCGAGGAGGAGATCGATCTCGTCGGGAAGCAGGTGCCGATGGTTCATTGAGTCTCCGGTGTAGCTATACGGAGGTGGGTGGGACAGGGTTTCAGAATGGCTACTCGGCCTCTCGGCTCCTCGGCCGCTCGGCAACAGCCGAGAAGCCGAGTTGCCGAGCAGCCGACGGTGATGCCGGTCACCGGGATACCCATGCGAGGGCCAGGCCTATTCGTCGTCATCGGACGCGTCGCCCTCGCGAACGTGTTCGAGCGCCCTGCGCAGCTCATGCCGGGCGCGATGGATGTAGGTCTTCACGGTACCGAGCGGAAGGTCCAACGTGGTGGCGATCTCTTCGTACGACCGGCCTTCCACATGGCGCAGCATGATGCAGGAGCGGTATTCCGGCCGCAGCCCCGAGATGGCGCGCTCGATGGCGGTTCCCAGCTCACGGGCCTCGAGCTCGTCGAGTGCGGATTCTTGTTGCACCGCCACGTCGAATGAGGTCGCCTCGATGGCGTCGGCGGTCTGGGCGTGCGGAGAGCCGTCGATGCTGATCGTGTCGAGGTGCCGTCGGCGCAGGTGATCGATCGCCACGTTGTTGGCGATCTTGAACAGCCAGCTCGAAAGCTTGAACTCAGGCCGATACCGGTCGATGTGGTTCAGGACCTTGATGAACGTGTCCTGGGCGAGATCCTCGGCCAGCTCGCGATCGCGGACCATGCGATAGATCAGCGAGAACACGGGTCGCTCGTACCGGCGAATCAACTCACGGAATGCCGAATCTCGCCCTTGCTGAGCCAGCGCAACGACGTCGGCGTCCGGAAGGTTGAAGAGGTCGAGGGCTGGTGGCATTTCGGCCAAGCAAAAATTAGGTCCACAAGGGCTTACATACCAGCCACATCGGCTTGCCACACTCAGACGGCACCGGCAACTTTGAACGATGCCCGTACGTGAGTTGGAGGCGGAAGAGGCACAGGCAGCGGCCGCGGACGGCGGCGCGGCCAAGCGAGTCTACGTTCGGCGCATCTTTTCGGAGATCGCGCCGCGCTACGACCTCCTCAATCATCTGCTCAGTTTCAACATCGACCGCGCCTGGCGCCGGAAGGCGCTGGCCGTGCTCGGATGGGAGCGGAAGCCCACCGGAACCTACGTCGACGTTTGCGCCGGGACACTCGACGTCTCGGCGCAGCTGGCGCGGTCCAAAGGGTTTGCCGGCCGAATCGTGGGGGCCGATTTCGCCGAACCAATGCTCCGTGCCGGAACGGGCAAGGTTTCGCGCGAGACAGTGTCTCCGGTCGTATCCGACGCGCTGCAGCTGCCGATGCGCGAGAGCTCGGTGAGCGGGGCGATCGTCGCCTTCGGCATCCGGAATGTCGCCGACCTCGACGCCGGACTGCGAGAAGTCCTGCGCGTCCTCGAGCCCGGGTCCCGCTTCGTCATCCTCGATTTCACGACGCCCCGTTCGGTGGTGGTTCGCGCGCTCTATCACTTCTACTTCCACCAAGTTCTTCCGCGAGTCGGCGCTGTCGTGAGCGGCCACCGCACGGCCTACACCTATCTGCCGCGCTCGGTCGCCAACTTTCCGCCCGAGGAGAAGCTCGCCGACCGCATGCGCGCGGCGGGATTCAGCGACGTGCAGTGGCAGTCGCTCACGTTCGGCGTCGCGGCGATTCACCGCGGCACCAAGCCCTAGCGCGCTCGGTCATCTCTGAACGGCTCCGAATGGCACTCGACACCCTAACCGAATTCGTGGCGGCGCTCGATCGTGCCGGCGAGCTCGTTCGCATCACCCAGCCGGTTTCGCTCGATCGCGAGATGTGCGAGATCGCCGATCGGGTGATGAAGCAACCCGGCGGCGGGAAGGCGCTGTTGTTCGAGCGACCCCTGCTGATGAACGGACAGCCGTCCGCGTTCCCGGTGGGAATCAACTTGTTCGGTTCGATGCGCCGGATGGCCATGTCGCTGGGCGTCGAGTCGCTCGACGAAATCGGCGGCCGCATCACCGAACTGATGGAGATGAAGGTCCCCGAGGGGATCATCGCCAAGCTGGCGCTCCTGCCGCGGCTCCTCGAGGTCGGGAAGTTTCCGCCCCGTACGCGCCGCGGCGACGCACCGTCGCAGGAAATTGTTTGGCAGGGGAACCGCGTCGATCTCGACCAGCTGCCGCTCATGAAGTGCTGGCCGCAGGACGGTGGGCCATACATCACCTTCCCGATGGTGATCACGCGAGACCCGAAGCGCGGCATCCGCAACGTCGGCATGTACCGCATCATGCAGACGGGCAAGACGACGCTCGCCATGCACTGGCAGCGGCACAAAGTCGGCGCGGCGCACTGGCGCGAGATGGCCGAGCGCGGCGAGAAGATGCCGGTCTGCATCGCGCTCGGCGCTGACCCGCCGTCGATGTATTCGGCGAGCGCGCCGCTGCCGCCGACCGTCGACGAGTTCCTCTTCGCCGGTTTCCTGCGACGCGAGCCCGTGTCGCTCACCAAGGCCGTGACGTGTGATCTCGACGTGCCCGCCGAAGCAGACTTCGTGATCGAGGGGGAGATCGATCCGGCCGAACCGCTCGTCACCGAAGGGCCGTTCGGCGATCACACGGGCTTCTATTCGCTCGCGGATTTGTATCCGCAGGTGCACGTCAAAGCGATCACCATGCGAAAGTCCCCGATCTTTCCGGCGACGATCGTCGGGCGGCCGCCGATGGAAGACTTCTACCTCGGCCACGCGACGGAGCGCATCTTCCTCCCGCTGCTCAAGCTGACGATTCCGGAGATCGTCGACTATCACATGCCGGCGGAAGGAATCTTCCACAATCTCGTATTCGTATCGATCAAGAAGGAATATCCGGGTCAGGCATACAAAGTGATGAACGCGCTGTGGGGTCAGGGGTTGATGTCGCTGGCGAAGGTGCTCGTCGTCGTCGATTCGTGGGTCAACGTGCGCGACCCGCAGGAGGCCTGGTGGGTGGCGCTCAACAACATCGATCCGCAGCGCGACGCCCGGTTCACCATGGGGCCGATGGACGTGCTCGATCACTCGAGTCGCGCCTTCACCTACGGCTCCAAAGTCGGCTTCGACGCGACGCGAAAGCTGCCCGAGGAAGGATTCACCCGTGACTGGCCGGACGTGATCGAGATGGACGACGATACCAAACGGCGTGTCGACGCGATGTGGTCGCGACTCGGCATCGACGGCCGCGCGGCAAGCACGGGTCGCTGATGGGCGCGGCGTCGGGCTTTCCGCAGCAGGAATCGCCGCGCACGGACTCGCGCGAAGGACAGACCTTCGAGCATCGCGGGTCGCGCTGGCTCGTCTATGTGAATTTCGTGAAGCTGCCGCACACGCTATTCGCGCTGCCGTTCGCGCTCGTCGGTGTCGTGCTGGCGTCGTACCGGGCGCCCGTCACCTGGGGAGCGCTGGGCTGGGTCGTGTTGGCGTTCACCTGTGCGCGCTTTGCCGCGATGGGCTTCAACCGCATCGTGGACCGGGCGATCGACGCCAGGAATCCGCGCACGCAACGACGCGAGATTCCGAGCGGCGCTTTACGCGTGACTGAAGCGATGATCGCCGTGGCGGTGGCGTCGCTGCTCTTCGTCCTCGCCGCCTGGCAGCTGAACCGGCTGTGCGGATTGCTCTCGCCGGTCGCGTTGGGCTGGGTCTTCTTCTACAGCTTCACCAAACGCTTCACGCGCTGGTGTCATCTCGTGCTCGGCGTCGGCATGTCGATCGCTCCAGTCGGCGGATATCTCGCCGTTACCGGCGCCTGGAGCGATCCATGGTGGATGCTCATCGCTCTCGCCCTGGCCGTGGCGACGTGGGGCGCGGGCTTCGACGTGCTATACGCGCTCCAGGACATCGACTTCGACCGCAGCTTGAGTCTCCACTCGCTTCCCGCGTCGTTTGGTCCACGGCGGGCGCTGCTCATGGCGCGCTCGCTTCACGTGACGACGGTTCTCTGTCTGGCGGCAGTCGGAGCGGCGACGTTCACTGGAACGCATGCCGGATCCTTCTATGCGACGGGCGTCGTCATCACCGCGGGGTTGCTGCTGTACGAGCATTCGCTGGTGAAGCACGATGACTTCTCGAGGCTCGACGCCGCGTTCTTCACGATGAACGGCGTGATCAGCATCGCGTTCTTCGCCGCGGCCCTCGTCGAGCGGCTCGTACACTCGAACCCGGTCGTTCTCGCCTTTCTGCCAACAGGCCGATGAGCGAACGGCCGATCGTCGTCGCGATCACCGGTGCCTCGGGCGCGCCATACGCCGTTCGGCTGCTCGAGGCGCTCACGGAAGCGCGCCGGCCCGTACAACTCATCGTGTCGAGCCACGGATTTCGTCTGCTCGACACCGAGATGGGTATCGCCTCTCTCGAGGCGCTCCGCTCGCACGTCGGCGCCGAACGGTGGGACCGCTCGATCACGGTGTTCGACGACGGCGATCGAGGCGCCACGCCGGCGTCGGGTTCGGCGCTGAGCGACGGGATGGTCATCTGTCCGTGCTCGATGGGCACCCTGTCGGCGATCTCCGTCGGCGCGTCGCGCTCGCTGGTCGAACGCGCCGCCGACGTCGCGCTCAAGGAGCGCCGAAAGCTGATTCTCGTGCCTCGTGAGACGCCACTCAGCGCGATCCACCTCGAGAACATGCTCCGCCTCACGCACGCGGGCGTGATCATCATGCCGGCCGCGCCGGGGTTCTATCACGGGCCAAAGTCGATCGACGACCTCGTGAACTTCGTGGTCGCGCGCGTCCTCGATCACTTCGGCGTCCCGCACCGCCTCGTCGCGCGGTGGGGGGGGGCCAGCGGGGCAGAGGAGTGAGCGACGCCGGCGTTCACGTGATCGGCCTCATCTCCGACACGCACGGCCTGCTTCGCGCTGACGTGCACACTGCGTTCGCCGGCGTCGAGCTCATTCTGCACGCCGGCGACGTCGGCGGAAGCGAGATCCTTCGCGAGCTGGAGCTGATCGCGCCGACGCGCGCCGTGTTCGGCAACACCGATCCACCGGGTGATCCCGATCTCGTCGAGCGCATCGACACGGAAATCGGTGGACTAAAGATTCACGTCAGCCACGGCAACGAGGTTGGCAGTCCGACGCCGGCCAAGCTGCTCGAGCGATATAGCGCCGACGTGATCGTGTACGGGCATACGCACAAACAACTCGTTGTTGAGGCGGACCACCGTTGGGTGGTGAACCCGGGCGCGGCGGGGCCGCGGCGGTTCGACCTTCAGCCGAGCGTCGCGCGCCTGACGATCAGCGGTGGTGAGGCGTCGGTCGCGTTGGTGGGGCTCAGCTAGCGCTAGATCGCCTTGAAGTGCGAGACCGGGTACAGAAAATCTTCCCCCGAGTCATCGACGATCCGGTAAAACGACCCGTTCCCTTCCACGCCAAGCATCTCGTAGATCTTGCCGAGCGTGAGATCGTGGCAGCCGCCGGGTTCGTCGCAGCCTGGATAGACGAGCCATGGCTTGGTGCTCACGCACTGAACCAACGTCGTCGGTTGCCAGGATGTGGTCGCCATTGCCGCTCCGCGTGGATGCTCTCGCTGCTGTGCGCGCTGGCAGTGCACGAGGCGCGCCACATGAGCAGGTCGAGCCGAGCCGCCGAGCCGCCGAGTCGCCGATCAGGACGCCGCGGCGAGCGGAGCAATGCCTCCTGCCACGCTCGTACGCTCGAGCTCTCCCGGGAATCGTCGGAACCACGAGGAGAGTAACAGCAGCTCGTCGATCTCGTGCGTTGGGATCCGCGCGGTGTTGCGCTCGACCGGAGTGAAGACCTCGTCGATCAGCCCGAGCAACCTCGTCGCGTCGTCGGGCGTGGCGGGTCGGTCGAGCTCCGCGCGAACACGTCCGCGACGAATCAGGTAAACGCGATCGTCGCCTTCGTGTCCCGGCACGGCATAAACGAACGACAACGTCTCCACGGCGAAGCGCAGTCTCGCGAACTGGCCGCGCAACGCCTCGAGTCGTTTCAGCTTGTCGCGCAGAACAGCGGCGCGTTCGTACTCGAGCCGCTCGCTCGCCTGTTCCATCTCGCGCCGAAGGTGCTCGATCGGCCCGTCGTCCGTTCCATCGAGAAACGCCCGCGCCAGAGCAAGCCGTTGATCGTACTGCTGGGTCGTACACCCGCCGACGCATGGTCCGAGGCACTTCTTCACCTCGAACCGAATGCAGCCCGGTGTGCGAGGGAAAGCGTCGAACAGCTCCGACTGGTCCGCGAAATTCATTTGCTGGTCGGCGGCGCAGTCGCGAAGCCCCAGCACGTCGTTGAGCTCGCGAACCGACTCGCTCACGCCCATCGCGCCCATGAACGGCCCGTAATAGATCGCTGAGTCGTCCGCGCCGGGGCCGCGAACGACCATGAGTTTCGGCGCCGGACCTTTGGTCACCTTGATGAAGCAGTAGTTTCGCCCGTCGTGTTTCATGGCGACGTTGAACCGAGGACGGAATTGCTTGATCAGCCGAAGCTCGGCGAGCAGCGCCGCGAATTCGCTCGGCACGTACTCCCATTCGATTCGCTCGGCGTCCCGCAGGATCCGCGCGCCCTTTTCCTCGGGGAACGCCGCGCGAAAGTAGCTGAGGAGCCGCGACCGCACCCGCTTCGATTTGCCGACGTATACGATCTCACCGTCGCCGGCGATCATGCGATACACGCCGGGGCGGTCGAGCGCGTTGTCGCGGACGTGAGATCGCATTTCGGCGATCTGTTCGTCCGACGTGGGCGGCCGAAGCAGGGCTACTTTTGACAGCGCGCGCATAGGACGGTCATGCGGCCATCGATGGCGTGCGTCCCGACGAGCCGGCGTCCGCAACGCGGACACGGTTGGCCTGCTCGGCCGTACACGGCGAGCCGTTCGACGAAGCCGCCGCGCTCTCCACTCGCGTCCCGGTAGTCGCGAAAGCTGGTTCCGCGGTGCGCGATGGACTCGGTCAGTACCTCGACGATCGCCGCGCGCAACGCCGACGCTTCGGGCGCGGACAGCGTCTTGGCGGCTCGTGACGGATCGATGCGAGCGCGCCAGAGCGCCTCGTTCGCGTAGATGTTTCCGATCCCGACGACGCCACGCTGGTCCATCAGCACCTTTTTGACCGCTTGTCGGCTGCCCCGAAGAAGGCCCGATAGATGATCTGCGGTGAACGCCCGGTCAAGTGGCTCTACGCCCAACGCCGCGGAATAGCCTGAGAACCGGACGGCGTCCATCAGCGCGACGGTTCCGAGCCGGCGAATGTCGCGATAGTGAAGCGACCGGCCGTCGTCGAGGACGAACTCGACGGTCGAGTACTCACGCTCGCGCGCGGGAAGGTCGCCGGCGTCGATCAAGAGCGCGCCGGTGAACCGCGGCTGAACGACGAGCCGGTCGCCGCTGGAGAGATCGAGCACGACGAGCTTCGCGCGTCGCCACGACCGAGTGATCCTCGAGCCGACCATTCGCTTGCTCAGCGTGCGCGAGCCAACCTCACGGAGGACGTCGGAGCGGCGGACGCGAACGGCGACAACAGTCCGTCCTGCGATCTCGCGATCGAGGTCGCGAGCGATGGTCTCGGTTTCAGGAAGCTCCGGCACCCTTCGCTACTTCGGAGCGACGCGCCAGCTCGCGCCACCCGATGTCGGTGCGGTATTGCTTGCCGTCGAACTGAATCGCGGCGGCGAGCTCCTGACTCCTGTCGCGTGCCTGCTCGACCGATTCTCCGAGACCGGTGACGGCGAGCACCCGGCCGCCCGCCGTGACCAGATTGCCGGCGGCATCGCGCTTGGTTCCGGCGTGGAAAACCAGCGCGTCATCCGGTACCACCGGGATCTCGATGCGATCGCCGGCGCGGGGCTTCTCCGGATAACCGTCCGCGGCGAGCACGGTCGTGAGCGCCGCGCCCTGCCAGGTAAGCGCTGCATCGGCGCGCAGCGACTCGCCGCGCGCGACTTTGGCCAACCAATCGGACATCGGGAGACCACTCTGGAGCGCTGGAAGCACGACCTGGGTCTCCGGGTCGCCGAACCGACAATTGAACTCCACGACCTTCGGCCCCTCGTCGGTCAGCATCAAGCCCGCGTACAGCAGTCCGGTGAACGGAGTGCCGCGTCGTCGCATCGCCTCGAGCGTCGGCCGAACGACTCTTGACGCGACGTCCTCGAAGAGCGGCGAGTAAAGCGGCGCGAGTGCGACGGGCGAATACGCCCCCATGCCGCCGGTGTTCGGACCTCGATCGCCGTCCAACAGTCGTTTGTGGTCCTGTGCCGGAGGAAGAGCGTAGCTGAACTCGCCGTCGGTGACGAAGAACATCGAGAGCTCTTCGCCCTCCATGAATTCTTCGATCAGCAACGTGTTGCCGGCGTCCCCGAAAATGTTCTCGCTCAGCATCGCCGTCGCCGCCTGCAGCGCATCCTTGGCCGTCTGGCAGATGATCACGCCTTTGCCCGCCGCGAGCCCCGACGCCTTCACGACGAGCGGCGCGCCGATCTCGGCGATCGCTCGTTCCGCCTCGTACAAGGTTTCACAGGTCACCGCGCGCGCCGTCGGCACGCCGGCGTCGAGCATCAACGACTTCGAAAACGCCTTCGACGTTTCGAGCATCGCCGCGGCCCGTGTCGGCCCGAAGACCGGCATTCCCTCGGCGCGGAAACGATCGACGATCCCCGCGGCGAGGGGCGCCTCCGGACCGACGAGCGTCCAATCGGTTTTGTGTTGTCGCGCAACGGTCGCCAACGCGTCGATATCCGTCGACGCGACCGGGAGGCACGTCGCAAGCTCGGCGATGCCCGGATTGCCGGGGGCCGCAAGAATCTCTGTTCGGGGATCTTCCAGTCGCAGGCGCCAGGCGAGCGCGTGCTCGCGCCCGCCGCCGCCTACGAGGAGAACCTTCATCGATTACGCCAGGCCGAGGTCACGGAGTCTCGGGCGCTGCGCAGGCCGTCCTTGAACTGATTCACCGTGTCGCGCGTCTTCTGCCCGTAATAGCCTGCCGCATCGACGAAATCGTCGCTCAGCGGCGCGTCACCTTCGCCCGGACCGCGGCGTGGGTAATCGCCGGCAAGGATCTTCTCATACCCGCCGGATCGCTGCCATCGCAACAGCTCGGCGGCGCGAACCGTATGCATCGGGTGCGTGCGCATCACCGTATTCAAGATCTTCAATACCATGTCCCACGCATCGCCGCCCGTCTCGTACTGCTCGGCCTGGCGAATGAATTCCTCGACGCGCAGCTCGTCGCCGTATGGCTTGCCGCCGGCGAGCTTCATCTCCGCCGCCATCACCGTGTCGAGGTCTTGTACGGCGAGGAGTCCAGCTCGGTCGGACGAGAACTCGCTCTTGCGATGCCACTCGAGAATGGCCAGCTGGAAGGGCAGGATCGCCGCGGCGGCGAGGAAGGGCAGGTTGCTCACGCCGAAGTACATGAGGATGATCGCGATCGTCGTGTATGTCGGATGGCCGCTCATGATGTGGCCGAGCTCGTGGCCGAGGATCGCGCGCTGCTCCTCTTCGTCCAGGATCTCGAGCAGGCCCGAATGCATGACCACAAATGGCTTGTCGAAGCCCACGGCCATCGCGTTGGCGATCGGCGTCTGGCTCACGTACAGCTCGGGACGCTCGGGCCAATCCAGCGTCTCGAGCACCTCGGTCCACATCGCGTTCATCTTCGGACGTTGCCCGGCGGTGACTTTCACCGCGTCGCCAAGGAAGAGCTGCCGAATCCCGCGTTCGCCGAAGAAGCCGGCTACCTTGCGCACGACTTCGTCGAAGCCGGGAATGGCGCGCAGTGTATTGAGCGCCGCGCGATCGGCGGGATGCTCCCAGGCGCGGGACGAGATCTGAACGAGCGGAACGCGGTTTGGCATGGCGGTACTCGAGTTGAAGGCCGAGTCGCGACGGAGACTCCTCTGACTACGTCGCCGCGCGCTGCTTTGTGTCTCGGTTCTTGGTCCCTGATGCAGCGTCGCGACGCGCCACTTCCGGGATGCCTTCGAACGCCTGCTCGAGGTCGGCGAGGAGATCGCCCACATCCTCGACACCGCAGGAAAGCCGGACCAACCCATCGCTCAGGCCCAGCGCGGCGCGTCGATCCGGCGGAACCGACGCGTGGGTCATCCCGGCCGGTTGGCTGATCAGCGATTCGACGCCGCCAAGCGACTCTGCGAGCGCGAACACGCGGACGCGCTCCAACACATGAGCGGCCCGCTCGCGCGTTCCGAGCTCCACGCTGATCATTCCACCGAAGCCGGTCATCTGGCGGCGCGCCAGGTCGTGCTGCGGATGCGTCGGGAGCCCGATGTAATACACGTTCTCATGCCCCACGCGCTCGACCAGCCACTTCGCCACCTCTCGGCCGTTCGCGTCATGCTGGCGCATGCGAAGGTGCAGGGTCTTGGTCCCTCGCAGCGCGAGCCAGGCGTCGAATGGGCCCGCGACCGCGCCGGCGGCGTTGTGAATGAACTGCAGGCGCTCGGCGAGGCCATCGTCGCGCACCACCGCGCAGCCGCCGATCATGTCGCTGTGGCCGTTCAGATACTTCGTGGTCGAGTGATACACGATGTCGGCGCCGAGCTCCAACGGACGCTGGAAGTACGGCGACGCGAAAGTGTTGTCGACGATGAGCAAAGCGCCCGCGCGACGCGCGATCTCGGCCACCGCCGCGATGTCGGTGAGACGCATCAACGGATTGCTCGGCGTCTCCACGAGAATCGCGCGTGTCTTCGGTGTGACGGCATCGGCGACTCGCTGCGGATCGCGCGTGTCTATGAAAGAGAAGGAGAGACCGAAGTTTTGAAGAATCTTGTCGAAAAGGCGGAAGGTCCCACCGTACACGTTCTCGGCGCAGATCACGTGGTCGCCCGCTCGTAAGAGCTTCATAATCGAGTCGAGGCAAGCCATACCGCTGGCGAAAGCGAATCCGTGCCGGCCGTTTTCGAGCGCGGCGACGTTCCGCTCGAACGCTTCGCGCGTAGGGTTTTTCCCGCGAGCGTACTCGTAGCCTTTGTTCTGCCCCAATCCTTCCTGCACGTATGTGGACGTGAGGTACACCGGTGTCATGATCGCGCCGGCGAGGGGCTCGGGTCGTTGTCCGGCGTGGATCGCCCGCGTGCCGAATCCGGGGATCAGGTCCTCATCAAATACGCGCGTCATGCCGATACTCGGTCACTGGGGTTTGCGAAGAAGTTAACCGCTCGTCCGACCAGTCGGAAACCGACGCGCCCACCCATGAATGTTTCGCCGGCCTCCTCCGCGCCGTACTGCTTGATCGTCGACGACGAGCCTCGTTTGCGACAGGTGATGGCTCACCTGATGCGCGGCGACGGGTTTCAGTGCGTGGAAGCGGCAAATGGGATCGAGGCGCTCATGCTCCTCGAGACGACGCCCGCCATCCTCGTCTTGAGCGACCTCCGCATGCCGAAGATGGACGGCATGGAGTTGCTGCGCGCCATCCGCGCGCGCTTCCCCGACATCGCGGTCGTCATGATCACGGCAGTAGCCGACGTCGAGATGGCGGTCAGTTGTCTCGCCCTCGGCGCCGGGGACTACGTCGTGAAGCCGTACCAGCTCGAGGACGTTCGCGCTCGCGTGTCGCAGGCGCTCGACAAGCGACGACTCCTCCTCGAGAATCGCGCCCACCGCGAGCACCTCGAGGAACGGGTCGCGGCCCAGTCGCGACGACTCGAGGAGATGTACTGGGCGAGCGTTCAGTCGCTCGCCGAGGCGCTCGAGCTGAAGGATCCGTATACGCGCGGTCATTCGGTTCGGGTGAGTCAGTACGCGGTCGCCATCGCACGATCGCTCGGACTCGACGCCGAAATGATTCGTCAGATCGAGCTTGGCGGCCATGTGCATGACATCGGGAAGATCGGCGTACGTGAGTCGGTGCTGAACAAGCCGGGACCACTCACGCCGGAAGAGTATGCGCACGTCATGACGCACCCGATGCTCGGCTGGCGTCTCTTGTCGCCGCTCTTCGGCGACGCGCCCCATGCGCTCAACATCGTGCGTTCCCATCATGAGCGGTTCGACGGCTCCGGCCGGCCGGACGGTCTGGCGGGCAAGGCCATTCCGCTCGAAGCGCGCATCGTTGCCGCGGCGGACGCTCTCGACGCGATGACCGGCTATCGCCCATATCGCGCCGGCGAAATGTCACTCGACGAAGCCGTCCGCGAGATTCGGCAGCACGCCGGGACGCAGTTCGATCCCGACGTCATCGAGGCGCTGTCTGCCGCATCCGAGCGGGGTGATCTCCAGCTCGCCGTTCACGCCGAGCGCCCTCTCACGCCGACGCCAGCCTAGCAGTTCGCGACGTTTTCGGCGCGCTGGCAAACCGCCGTGCCAGGTTAGCTTTCGGCCACCAAACGGAGGCCGAATGGCGAACGGGCAGGGCGGCTTGATGGTGAGTGTCTCGGGGATTCGCGGCCGAGTCGGCGAAGCGCTGACGCCTGAAATCGTCGCCCAATACGCGGCGGCGTTCGGCGCCTGGGCGGCTGGCCGCAACGAAACGGGTCGCGTCGTCGTGGGACGCGACAGCCGCGTCTCCGGTCCGCTATTCCACCGGGTGGTCCTGTCCGCGCTTCAGTCGGTCGGCTGCGACGTGATCGACATCGGTCTCACCACCACGCCCACCTGCCAGCTCGCCGTCGAGGACCATCATGCCGCCGGCGGCCTCATGATTTCGGCGAGCCACAATCCGATCGAGTGGAATGCGCTCAAGTTCATCGGCCCGTCCGGGCTGTTTCTGGAAGCCGCTGAAGGCGCCGAAATGCGCGCGCTCGTGGATCGTGGGATCCCGCGCGCGACGTGGGACAAGCTGGGCGCGATCTCCGTTGACGATGGTGCGATTGCGCGACACATCGAACGTGTCCTTGCGATACCGTACATCGACCGCGAGGGAATACGGCGCCGCAAATTCACAGTGGCGCTGGACTGCGTCCGAGGAGCCGGCGCGGCCATTATCCCCGCTTTGCTGCAGGAGTTGGGCTGCACCGTCGTTGCCATCAACACGGAGACGGACGGTCGCTTTCCGCGCCCCCCGGAGCCTGTTGCCGAGAACCTCGGCGATCTGGAACGGCTCGTGCTCGATAGCCGCGCCGACGTTGGGTTCGCCGTGGACCCCGACGTCGACCGTCTGGCGCTCGTTTCCGACGAAGGAAAGGCCATTGGGGAGGACTTCACCCTGGCGCTCGCCGCGCGCCTGGTGCTGAGGCATCGTCGGGGTCCCGTAGTGACGAATCTTTCGACGAGCCGAGTCGTCGAGGATGTGGCGACGGCGGCGGGAGTTCCGGTCATTCGTGCGCCTGTGGGCGAGGTCAACGTTGCCATTCGGATGCGTGACGAAAAGGCACCGATCGGCGGTGAAGGGAATGGCGGCGTCATCCTGTCCGAGGTGCATCTGGGACGCGACGCCCCCGTCGGGGCGGCACTGGTACTGCAACTGTTGCTCGAGGAGAACCGGCCTCTGTCGCGAGTCGTTTCCGAACTGCCGCGGTACGTGATCGTCAAGGACAAGCTGGATCGGCCCGATGTCGATCTCGGCCAGGTCTACGACGCGCTGCGGTCGGCAATGCCCGACGCCGAGGCGGACACACAGGACGGACTTCGTTTGTCGTGGCGCGATCGCTGGGTGCATGTTCGCCCGTCGGGAACGGAGCCAATCGTGCGGGTCATCGCCGAGGCTCCGTCGCGTGAGGAGGCGGACGCGCTCATCGCGCGTTCGAGAGAGCCGCTCGACGCGCTCGCCGCGAAACACTGAGCAAGGACCAGGCTTATGTGCGGAATTGTCGGATACGTGGGATCGAAGGGCGCGACGACGCTTCTCATCGAGGGCCTCAAGCGCCTCGAGTATCGCGGCTATGACTCGGCCGGCATCGCGATGAGTAACGGCCACGGTCTCGAGACGCGCCGAGCGAAGGGCAAGATCTCGGTGCTCGAGAACCTCGTGAACCACAATCCGATTCACGGGTCGACGGGAATCGCGCACACGCGCTGGGCCACGCACGGTGCGCCGAACGAGTGCAACGCGCATCCGCACACCGACTGCACGAACACGATCGCCGTCGTCCACAACGGCATCATCGAGAACTTCAGCGCGCTGCGGAAGATGCTCGAGATGCAGGGCCACAAATTTAAATCGGAGACGGATACCGAAGTCCTGGCGCACTTGATCGAGGCGGCGACGGGGAACGGCGACCCGCTCGAGGACGCGGTGATCGACGCGCTGAATCTCGTCCAGGGGACGTACGGCATCGCCGTAATTTCCAGCCACGACCCCGACAAGATTGTCGCGGCGCGGCAGGGCAGCCCGCTGCTCATCGGCCTCGGCGACGGTGAGAACTACGTGGCGAGCGATGTCGCGGCCATCCTCCAGCACACACGCCAGGTCGTTTATCTCGACGACGGCGAGATGGCGGTGCTGACGAAGGATCACTATGAAGTACTCGATCTCAACGCGCGGCGCGTGCAAAAGGGCGTGAGCCGGATCGACTGGTCGCTCGACGAGATCGAGAAGGGCGGCTTCGACCACTTCATGCTCAAGGAGATTTGCGAGCAGCCGCAGACGATTCAGAACACGATGCGCGGCCGCCTCGTCGTCGACGAAGGATTCTCCAAGCTGGGCGGCCTCAATCTCACCAAGGAAGAGCTCCAGTCGATCGACCAGGTCGTCATCACCGCGTGCGGCACGAGCTGGCATTCGGGGTTGATCGGCGAGCTGTACATCGAGGAAAACGCGCGCATCCGCTGCGAGGTGGAGTACGCGTCGGAATTCCGCTATCGGAACCCGATCGTCACCGACAAGACGCTGTGCGTCGTCGTCTCACAATCCGGCGAGACGGCCGACACGCTCGCCGCGATGCGCGAAGCAAAGCGGCGCGGGGCGAAGACGCTCGGATTGGTGAACGTCGTCGGCTCGACGATCGCGCGTGAGGACGACGGCGGTATTTATTTGCATGCCGGGCCGGAAATTGGCGTCGCGTCGACGAAGGCCTTTACGAGCCAGGTCATCGCGCTCGCGCTGTTGACGTTGAAACTCGCGCGGCTACGCAACATGTCGGTGGTGAAAGGCAAGGAGATCGCGACGGCGATGCTTGCATTGCCGGATCAGATTCAGACGATCCTCGACAGCGCGAAAGAGATCGAGGAGATCGCCGAACGTTTCAAGAACGCGACGAACTTCTTGTACCTCGGCCGCGGCTACAACTTCCCCGTCGCGCTCGAGGGAGCGCTCAAGCTGAAAGAGATCAGCTACATCCACGCGGAGGGCTATCCGGCGGCCGAGATGAAGCACGGCCCGATCGCGCTGATCGACTCGGAGATGCCCGTGGTGTTCGTCGCGCCGCACGACGCGGTGTTCGACAAGGTCGTTTCGAACATCCAGGAAGTGAAAGCGCGCGGCGGTAAGATCATCTGCATCACGAGCCAGGATGAACCCGAGCTCGAGGGGATGATCGACTACGAGATCCGCGTCCCGCAAACGATCGACATGCTCTACCCGATCCTGACCGTGATCCCGCTGCAGCTGCTCGCGTACTACATCGCGGTGAAGCGCGGCTTGAACGTGGATCAGCCGCGGAATCTGGCGAAGTCGGTGACGGTGGAGTAAAGCGGGCGGTGGCGGATGGGCGGTGGGCGGTATTTCCATCGCCGACCGCCCATCGTCCATCGCCGGTAAACGGCGAAGCGGACATCAGCAGCGCTTGGTGACCGTTGAAGGCGTGGCCGCTCGGATAGGATAGGCCAAAACCCCCTTGACGGGGGTTCTCGAGGTATGTACAATTCATACGTGAATGATACTGACGGCCGGACCTCGACCAAAAGCGCTGCAGCGGACACGACCATTTTCTCGGTCATTCACGCCGCGCATGCGCTCGAAGAGAAGCTCGAGGACGCACTGGAGAAGGCAGATCTTTCGATGCCGAAGTTCTCCGTGCTCAACGAGCTTGTGTCGGCTGGCGATGCGCTGTCGCTTGGAGAGCTCGCTAGCCGGCTGAGCTGCGTTCGCTCGAACATGACCCAACTCGTTGACCGTCTCGAAGCAGACGGCTTGGTGAAGCGGGTTGCCTGTCCGACCGATCGTCGAAGCGTCAAAGCCGAGATTACCGAGGCAGGGCGAGCCCGTCAGGCAGATGGCAGCAAAGAGGTTACGCGGTTGCAGGAAGAGGTCGCGGCGAGCGTCCCAGTCGAAGACCGGGCAACGCTGGTGAGGTTGCTCGCGCACCTGAAGTAGGCGTTCTATTTGCCCATGAAGTTCATATATAGACGTTCCATAAGCAAACGATACAGTACAGCAGAATTCGTAGCCAACTTCCGAGGACAGACCATGAGCAGCACATCGACGACTAAATGGACCATCGATCCGACGCACGCTGAAGTCGGGTTCTCAGTTCGGCACTTGATGATCTCTACGGTGCGCGGGCGCTTTGGCGCGGTGACCGGAACGGTGACCGTCGACGAGCAGAATCCGAGAAACTCCGAGGTCGACGTCACGATCGACGCAACCTCGATCGACACGCGACAGGAGATGCGGGATAATCATCTCCGGTCGCCGGATTTCTTCGACGTCGCGCGGTTCCCGAAGCTTCATTTCGTGAGCAAGCGCATCGAGGGTGATCCGCGCAACGGCGACTTCCGCGTGATCGGCGACTTGACGATCCGCGAGGTCACCCACGAGGTCGAGCTCAAGGCGACGCTCGAGGGCGAGACGAAGGATCCGTGGGGCAACGAGCGCGCCGGCTTCAGTGCGACGGGAAAACTCAATCGCGCGGACTTCGGTCTCCACTGGAACCAGGCGCTCGAAACGGGTGGCGTCGTCGTGAGCGACGAAGTGAAGCTCTCGATCGACGTCGAAGTGGTAAAGCAAGCAGGTGTCGCCGAGACGGTTGCCGCCTAGCCCGTCCCCCGAACACCCACCGAATTGGGGTCTGACCCTATTTCAAGTTCTCTAAATAGGGTCAGACCCCAATGGAGTTTTGAGCCGGTTGGGAGGATTTTGCGCCGGCGCTACAGTTCAACACGATGAGAGCGCTCATTCAACGCGCCAAGCGCGCTGAAGTCCGCGTCGGCGGCAACGTGATAGGAAAGATCGGCCATGGCGCCGTCGTGCTTGTCGGCTTCACGCACTCCGACGGCGACGACCAAGTCACCTGGATGACGGACAAGATCGTCGGCCTTCGGATATTCGCCGACGAGCAGGACAAGATGAACCGGTCGATCCTCGAGAGCGCAGGCGAGCTTCTCGTCGTGTCGCAATTCACACTCTACGGCGACGCGGTAAAAGGCCGGCGGCCGAGCTTCATTGATGCGGCCCGGCCGGAGCAGGCGATTCCGCTTTACGAGCGGTTTCTCGCGCTGCTGCGGGAGCGCGGCGTGACCATCGCCTGCGGAGAATTCGGGGCCGCGATGGAGGTGGAGCTCGTGAACGACGGTCCCGTCACCATTTGGCTCGAGCGATGACGCGCCCTCGTGTCATTCTCGCCTCGGCGTCGCCTCGCCGTCGTGAACTGCTGCGGCTGATCGGCGTCGATCATGAGGTTCGCCCCGCAGACATCGACGAATCGTATTTGCCCGGAGAGCGTCCCGACGCGCACGCCGAGCGACTGGCGCGCGGCAAAGCGGAGGCGATCGCGTCGGTCGCCGGCGCCGACGCCGTGACGATCGGGAGCGACACGATCGTCGTCGTGGACGGCGACGTGCTCGGCAAACCGCGCGACCGCGAGCACGCCGGGCAAATGCTTCGCCGATTGAGCGGCCGCTCGCACGTCGTCATGACCGGAGTGGCTGTCTCGTGGTGCGGGAAGACGCTGTCCGGCGTGGAACAAGTGGATGTCACCTTCCGCGCTCTCTCCGACGACGAGATCGAACGCTACATCGACACCGGTGAGCCGATGGACAAAGCGGGCGCCTATGGCATTCAAGGCTTCGGCGCCACGATCGTCGAACGCGTCGACGGCGATTACTTCGCCGTGATGGGCCTCGCGCTCAACCGGCTTGCCGGCCTGCTGCGCGAAGCCGGGCTTCGCTACGACTTCGGTCCGATCTCGGCCGACTGATAGGCCGCGCGCCAGCGCTCGACTCGCTCGAGGACGTCGCGCACAGAGATGCGCGGCATTCGCCCGAGGCGATTCTCCATGCTGATCGGGTAGTTCTCGCCGGGCTCGCCATACGCGTCGATGAGTAAATCGTGAAATCGCCGATACGGGCCCGTCCGCTTCGGGTTCGTATATCCCATCAGACTCACGACCGGCCTGTCGAGTGCGACGGCCATGTGCAGCGGTCCGGTGTCCGGAGAGAGCACGAGCGACGATGCGTCGAAGATGCCGACCAGCTTTCGCAGCCCGCTGCCGAGCGCCGAATACGGAGCGTGCTCCGTTCGCTCGAGAATGGCGCGCTCCGCCGCGAGCTCACGTGGGGAACGTCCTCCAACGAGCACCGGGTGGAGTCCGAAGTCATTCCATAACGCGTCGGCGACCTCCGCCCATCGCTCGGGGAGCCAATCCTTCTCCGGCTTGCTCGTCGCGACGACGATCGAGGCGATCGGGCGATCGAAGCGCGACGCGAACTCCTGCTGCGCCGGTCGTTCTTCTGGCGACGGCCCCAGGTCCCACTCTATCGGCTCGTACGGAACGCCGATTTCGGTGAGGAACTCGAAGTATTGATCCTGCACGTGCTGCGGTTCGTGCGGTGGGATGCGATGCGTCGTGAAGAGCCAGTTCGCATCGCGCGCGCGTGCGAGGTCGAAGCCGAGTTTCACCGACGCTCGCGTGAAGCTCGTGACGATGCCGGCTTTGAAGTACACCTGCAGCGCGAGCACCAGATCGAACCGCCGCGCCGCCAGCTCGCGCCGCACGTCTGTGAATGCGCGCCAACCGCGGGAACGGTCGAAGACGATGATTTCGTCCACCGAACGGTGTCCGCGCACGAGCGACGCGGGCCCCGGCTGCAAGACCCAGGTGACGTGCGTGCCCGGCGATCGACGCTTGAGTGCGTTGATCACCGGAAGCACATGCACGGCGTCGCCGACCGCGCTCATCATCACGATGCACACGCGCTGAAGCGGAACGTCGATCATGGAGCGGAAAATAGACCGAGATCCGTGATCTCGTGCAGCAAATCCGCGGCGCCGATCTCATTCGGCGTCGCGCGGTGAATCATTCGCCATGGCCCGACACCCTGGGGGAAAGTGCGCTTCGGTTCTCCCGGCGCGAAAACCCCAATCACGGGGACACCGAGCGCACCGGCGACGTGCAGCGGCCCCGAGTCGTGCCCGACGAATCCCTCGGACAGTGAGATCGCCGCGGCGGTCACCGTCAGCGAGCCGTTGCCGGCGTCGCTCGCCTGAATCCGATCGACATAGTAGCCCGACGGGTGTGTGACCGACTTTCGAAGCTCGTCCAGCTCCGGCGTCGTTCCGACCCACAGCGCGCGAATCCCGCGCGACTGAAGCGCGAAGGCAACCTGGGTCCACTCGCCGAGATGAACGCAGCGGCTGCGTGCGCCCGCGAACGGGTGCAATGCGACGAAACGCGTCGTCAGCTGGCGCGCGACGTCATCGCGCGCCGCGCCCAAGCGCGCCGCGTCGAGACGATAGCGCGGAGCGTTCGACGAGATCCCCAGCTCGCCGAGCAGCCTGGCCTGCTCGACAAGAACCGGTTTCGTCACGTCCGCGGCCGGCAACACGCGGGTGAGAAAGGCGGAGTTCCGGTGACGCTTCAAGCCGATACGGACGGGAATCCCGGTTGCGGCGCACGCGGCCGCGGTTCGCCAGGGTGCGGCGCTGAGGACCGCCGCATCGAACTTTGCGTGCCTCACGTCGAGCAACGTCCGAACAAATGGTCCGAGCGGCGGACGCGGGCGCCCGGACGAGACCGCCCACATCGGGTCCGCGGCAAAAACCTGATCGACGTGCGGGATGAGTCTCGCGATCGGCGCCGTGTACTCCTTGCACCAGACTCCAATGACGGCTGACGGAAACGCTTGGCGGATCGGCGGCACGAGCGCCGACGCGAACACGAGGTCACCGAGATTGTCCAGCGCAACCACGAGGATACGTCGCAATTCAGGCATCGTACGCCCCTCTTGGTCCTATTTCCCGAGTTACGCATCCCGTGACTCTCGCCGAGCCTTGCGCCCCAACGCCGAGCCGGGGAAGTTGCGCGCGGTGACTCTTCGCATTCTGCACATCGATACGGAGCATGGCTGGCGCGGCGGCGAGCGGCAGGCGTTGTGGCTTGCCGCGGAGCTTGCGCGACGCGGCCATCGATGCGTCGTGGCGGCGCGTTCCGGCGAACCGCTGGCAAAACGCGCGGCCGACGCGGGACTCGACGTCGTGCTCTGCGATCCGTTGGGCGAGCTCGACCCACGGGCGGCGCTCCAGTTGCGCGCCGCGATGCGCCGCGAACGCGTCGACGTCGTCCACGCGCATACCGCACACGCCGTCGCCGCCGGCGCGCTGGCGACGATCGGCACACGCACGCCGATGGTCGTCTCCCGGCGCGTGGATTTCGCGCTGCGTCCCAACGCGGGGACGCGGTGGAAGTACGGTCGAGCCGCGGCAATCATCGCGGTATCGCAGGCCGTACAGCGCGTGCTGATCCACAGCGGGATCAACCCCTCTTTGATCACCGTGGTACCGGACGGGGTCGACGTACATCGCGCCGCGGCGCCGGCGTCCGCCGACACGCTCGTCGGCCTCGGCGTACAGCCGGGCGCGCCGCTCGTCGTTCAGGTCGCGCAGCTCGTCGGCCACAAGGATCCGATCAACTTCGTGCGAGCGATGGCGCACGCCCGTCGCATCGTACCCACCGTCCAGGCCCTTCTCGTCGGCGACGGATCGCTTCGCGGCGAAGTCGAACGAGAGATTCATACGCTCATGCTCGATGGCGTGATCCATCTCGCCGGGTACCGCACGGACGCGGATGCCATGCTCGCGGCGGCGGACGTCGTCGCCTTGAGCTCGCGTGAAGAAGGCATGGGTTCAGTGCTGCTCGACGCACTCGCGTTCGGCCGGCCGATCGCCGCGACGCGCGCGGGTGGAATCCCCGAAGTCATCGTTGACGGCGAGTCGGGGCTGCTCGCTGATATCCGCGACCCGGAGGGATTGGGCGCGGCGATCGCCCGTCTGATCACCGATCGCGAGCTCGCCGCGCGTCTCGCCTCGACCGCCGCGTCGCGGGCCTCCCAGTTCTCTGTCGAGCGAATGGCCGATCGCACGATCGAAGTCTACGAGCGAGTCATCGACGGCGCCGCGGTGAGCTCGCGGACTCGCCGGGCGAGCGCGTCGATCTCCGATTCCTCGACGCGGGCACCGTAGAGCGACCGCCACTTCCGAAACGACCGAAAGAGGCGGCTCAAGTTGCCGTCGCGGGCGCGTCCGGGTGCTTCGTCGAAGACCACCCGATCGACGTCGAGCAGCATCGCCACGGACGGACCGTCGTTTCGGAGATCGAGCAGAATGTTCTTGGCGTTGAGATCGTGATGGCGAATCCCCGCGGCTGACATCTCGCGGACGAGAAGCGCCGTCGCTTCCCACGCATCCGCGCGCATCGCTCCATCGTTGGAGAGGAGGACGGCAGCGAGGTCGGCGCTGGGCGCCACATACCGTGTCATGACGTCGGCGCGCCAGAATCCGGCCGCGGCGGGATACGTCGCGTACGCCAGGATGACGGGCGTTGGAATACCCAGCCGGCGCAGTCGCTCCGAGATGCGCAGCTCGAGCGGCGCGCGCGTCGGCGGACGAAAGAGGTCGCGCGTGAACGCGGCCAATGCGCCGCCGTGACGATTGTGGCGAACGACCACGCGTTCTCCGCCGGGAAGCGACGCGACGTACGCGGTTCCGCGTCCGGCGATGGCGCGGGCGTTCGCGCTCGACGCGGCGAACTCGTACAACGTTCCGCGGCCGAGCAATTCCCGAATTTCGGACGAAAGGGCGACGGCGCAGACGGCGCGGCTCGCACCGACGTCGAGGGCGACGAAGCCCGACGGCAGCTCGCGCGAATCACCGCTCACGACGTGACGACGCGATACACGGTGACCGGTTGGCTCTTGTTCTTGAGCTCCATCGGTGGACACTGCTCGAGCGGCGGCGGTTTCTTCAAGGCCCGGCGGAACTCGTCGGAGACGAGAATCTCACCGGGTCCGGCGGAGGAGCACAATCGGTTGGCGACGTTGACGGTGTCGCCGATGACGGTGAACTCCAGTCGCTTCTCGGATCCGATGTTGCCGGCGAATACCTCGCCGTAGCTCAGCCCAACGCCAATCTGCAGCTCGGGTCGACCCTCGGCGCGCCACGCTTCGTTGAGGCGCTTCAGGTCGCGAATCATCTCCAGGGCGGCATTCATCGCATGGTCGGCGTCGTCGTCGGTGCCGATCGGCGCGCCCCACTGCGCCATGATCTCGTCGCCCATGAACTTGTCGAGCGCGCCCTCGTTCCTGAACACGCAGTCCACCATCTCGCTGAAATATTCCGTGAGCAGGCTCGCGATCTCCTCGGGGCGCATCGACTCCGCGAGCGCCGTGAACCCGCGCACGTCGCTGAACAGCACGGCGACGGTGCGTTTGTCGCCGCCGAGGCGGATCGTTTCGGCGGAATCGGCGATCCGTTTCGCCAATTGCGGTGTGAAGAAGCGCTCGAAGTTGCTGCGCGCGAGAATCTGCCGCTGGATCCGCTGCGAGAACTGGTTGTTCTCGATCGCCACGGCGGCAATGCCGGCGAAGGCGATGCAGAGATCGAAGTCTTCGTCGGCGAAGTCGCGCGCGTCGCCGGTGTGGTCCACGTAGAGAACGCCCAGCGGACCCTCGCTGCCCAGCAGCGGTACGCAGATCGCCGAGCGAATTTGCTGCATGACGATAGACTGGCCGGTGAAGCGCGAATCCTCGCCGGCGTTGTCGGTCAGGATGGCGACGCGGTCGTTGAGCGCCGTACGCGCGATCGACTGTGGAATGGCGCGCGAATTGTCGGCGCCGCGACGATCGCGCGCGATCTTGGAGACCAGCTCGTTGCGCTCGTCCAGCAGGAGGATCGCGACACGATCGACGGCGAGGATCTGATAGGCGTAGCCGACGATCTTGTCGAGCAGGGCATCCGTGTCGGCGGTCTTGCCGAGGCCTTTCGAGACCTCGAGCAGCGTCGCCAGCGTCTTGCGGCTCTTCTCGTCGGCAGCGAATTCCGGCGTGTCGAGCACCGACCGCTGCCGAACGATGGTCGAGCCGGTCGTCGTCTCGGCCATCGTCGCGCTCGGCCGCGTGGGCGTCGAACGCCGATCCAGCTCCTCGAGTCGGAACCCGACTTTGCCGAATGTGACGAGATCGCCGGGCTTGAGCTGGGCCGATTCGACGCGGACGCCGTTCACGTACGTCCCGTTGCTCGAGCCGAGGTCGCGCACGATGATCCGATCGTCCTGCCTCAGGATTTGCGCATGGCGACGGGAGATCGTCGGATCGATGATCGGGAAGTCGCTCGTCGGCGAGCGGCCGACGACGACCGAGGCCGTCTCGGGGAGCGAGTAGCCGTAAGTCGATTCTGTGCTTTGGAGGCGAAAGGGCATCTAACTCCGTCGCGTCCGCGCGGCGCGCGCTTGCCCGATTGCCGCGAGCAACGCGCGTGCCTTGTTCTGGTGCTCGAGGAACTCTTGTTCCGGCACCGAATCGTACACGACACCGGCGGCGGATTGCACCGACGCCACGCCGTTGGCGATCACACAGGTCCGAATGGTGATCGCCAGGTCCATTCGCTTTGCGCCGGCGCTGATGTATCCCACCGCGCCGCCATACGGTCCGCGTCGCTCGGGTTCCATTTCGTCGATGATCTCCATGGCCCGGACCTTCGGTGCCCCCGTGAGGGTACCGGCCGGGAAGCCGGCGCGGAAGGCGTCCATTGCCGTGAGCCCGGGCCGCAGCTGGCCGTCCACTTGACTGACGAGGTGCAGCACGTGCGAGTACCGCTCGATCACCATGAGGTCGGAGACGCGAACGGACCCGTACGACGCGACGCGCCCAACATCGTTGCGTCCCAGATCGACGAGCATGAGGTGCTCGGCACGCTCCTTTTCGTCGTTCATCAATTCTTCCGTCATGCGCGCGTCGTCTTCCGCGGAGCGGCCGCGCCGGCGAGTGCCGGCGATCGGACGAAGCGTCACCGTGCCGCTCGCGCTCACGCGAATGAGCAACTCCGGCGAGCTGCCGACGATCTCCACGCCGTCGAGCACGAGGTGGTACATGTACGGCGACGGATTGATGACGCGCAGCGCCCGATAGAGATCCAACGGCGCGAAGTCGAGCGGCACGTCGATGCGCCGCGCCAGCTGCACCTGAAACGCATCGCCGGCGATGATGTACTGCCGGATGCGCTCGACGTCCGCGAGGAACTTGTCCCGATCGTAGCTCGACCGGCCCTCAACCGGTTTGGCCTTCGGGTCGAGATCGAGCGGGGCAAGGCTGCCGGGACCACGAAGTCGCGCCACGGTGGCATCGATCGCCCTTGTCGCGTCGTCATACGCGGCATCGAGTATCGCGTCGGAATCCTCGCTGGAGACGCGCGCCGCGGCGACGACGCGCGCCTCCGACCGCAGGTTGTCGAAGATCACGAGCACGTCCGTGAACACGAACAACGCGTCGGGCACCGGAACCCCGCGCGCCGGAGGGGCCGGCAGCCGCTCGATGAGGCGAGCCACGTCGTAGCCGAAGAAGCCGACCGCGCCGCTCCAGAACTCGCCGATCTCCGGCGCGGCCACCGGCTCGTCGGCCGTGAGCAGCGCCTCGAGGTCGGCGAGCGGATCGTCGGGGCGGCGTTCGTTGTGCCAGCCTCGTTCGGGTGTCCAATCGTGAACTACGCCGTCGGCGAGCCGCCACGCCGCGCGCGGCGCGCTCCCCATGAAGGTGTAGCGCGCCCACATCTCGCCGCCTGCCGGCGCGGACTCGAGCAAGAACGCGAATGGATCTTGTCGCAGCTTGGCGAAGGCTGCCACCGGTGTGTCGGTGTCGAGTAATACGTCGCGCCAGACGGGGACCAGCCGGCGCGCGCCGGTCGCGACGCGCCGGACGTACTCGCGGAATTCCTTATGAGACACGAGACACGGGACACGAGACTCGGGATGGTGCGATCATCGGCGCGGTTGCCCCGGTCGAAGTGCCCGGCGATATTCGGATTTCATGCGTCGTTTCCATGGATCCGCGGCGTGAAGCGTACCGCGTTGTTGTTTCTTGCAGTCACGACTGTGTTGGATAGCGTCGCACCCGCGGGGGGGGGGGCGCAAACCTGGAACGATCCGCGCAGCCTGTCGCTCGCCCAAGGGGCGACGCGCCGCCGCGCCGAGCAGCTCGCCGACACCGGGCTCGCGGACTACCAGGCCTCCGCCCATGGGTACGTCGCCTTCCTCGCACAGCTCGGCGAAGGCCTTCGCACACCGCCGAAGGTCATCAAGACGGACGAGCTCGAGCTCGAAGTCTACTGGCGCGCGCCCAACCTGAGCAAGCAGCGAATCATCGGTCGGCGCGACACGTTGCTGTTGCCGACGGACATTGCCTATCACCGCGACCATCTTGGCATCGTCCAGAACAACTTCCCCAACATCATACGCATCGGCGAAGGCGACGAAGTGCGCGACGTCCCGCATCCATTGTCGTCACTCGGACTCAGGGAGTACGATTTTGCGCTCACCGACAGCTTCGCGATCGGTGCCGGGGCGCAGCGAATCAACGTCTACGAGGTCAAAGTCCGGCCGAAGGACGACCGCCAGCCGCGCGTGGTCGGCGCCATCTACATCGATCCGTCGGGGGGCCAGGTCGTCCGTATGAACCTCGGGTTCACGCGAGCGGCCTTTCTGGACAATGCACTCGAGGAGCTGTCGGTCGTGCTGGAGAACCGGCTCGTCGGCGGGCGATTCTGGCTGCCGAGCCACCAGGAAGTGGAGATCCGGCGGTCTGGCACGTGGATGGATTTCCCGGCACGCGGAATCATTCGCGGCCGCTGGGAGATCAGCGACTATCGCTTCAATCTCTCGCCGCCTCCGATGATCTTCACCGGCCCGGAGATCGTCCAGGCACCGCGCGAGGTGACGGCGAAGTATCCGTGGAAGGGCCGGATCCTCGATTCGTTACCGCCGGACGTTCGCGCGGTGGCCGACGCGGACATTCAGCGTGTGCAAGAGGAAGTGCGCGCGTTGGTGCGCGCCCAGGCGCTCGCTCGCCCGCAGCGCGCGGCCCTCTCCGCGCGGACCATCTCGGACATCGCGCACGTGAACCGGGTGGAGGGGCCGGCCTTGGGTACGGGCTTGTCCAAGGTGCTCGGCGGCGGCGTGTCGATCGATGGCCGCGCGAGATACGGCTTCGCCGACCACGCGGGGAAGGGCGGCGGCGGGATCACCTTCGCCCGTCCGTCGTTCGGTTCGTTCCGACTGTTCGGTGAGCACGACTTTCGAGACGTCGGCGACGTCGCCGAGCGGTCGGGCGCGGTCAACAGTCTCGCGGCGCAGGAATTCGGAAGCGACTACACGGATCCGTATCTCGTGGAAGCTGGCGGACTGCGCTACGAGTTTCCCGAGTTCGGTGGCACGACGATTCGGTTCACCGGAACGTACGAGCATCAGAACGCCCTCGCCGTCCATGCGACGCCGGTGACCGGGCATTACGGGCCGACAATTCCTGCGGACGATCGCCATGTCACGCGTTGGGTGGTGGGTGCGGAGCGCGTTCCGTCGCTGTGGTGGCTCGGTACCGAGCTGGCGTTTCATGCCGACGCGAGGTTGACGCTGCCATTCGAGTCGAATGTCGCAGGGTTCGACGCGTCCGACCTCGGGACAATTCGCGGCGCGCTGGTCGCCAACATCGAGCGTCCCGCGGGCAACCTTCGCGTCGTCACCGCGACGACCGTCGCGGGTGTACGGACGCTGATCGGCGGAGCGCCCGTTCCGGTCGCCGATCTGGTCTATCTTGGCGGACCCGTGTCCGGACCAGGGTACGACTACCACTCGATCGTGTCGACGTTCGGCTGGAGCGAACATCTCGAGCTTCGCATACCGGCTCCGTTCCCCGCGTTCTCGCTCGGCCGGTTCGGACGCGTGCCGGCGCGCGGCTCGTTCGCTCCGTTCGCGCACGTCGTCGGCACCGGCGGACCGATTCCGCGCGGTTTTCCGACCGTCGGCGCCGCCTACCTGTTCCCATTCGACTTGCTCCGCTTCGACGTAGCGCGCGGCCTGGGTACGAACGGCCGTTGGACGTTCAGCGTCGACGTGATCCGCGAGTTCTGGAAAATCCTCTAGCCCCGAAGACGTACCGAATTGGGGTCAGACCCTATTTAGAATTCTCTAAATAGGGTCTGACCCCAATTCGTTCCAATTCGTTGAATTTGCGCCGGAGGGCAATCCAAGGGTCACGCGGCCAGCGGGCGGTGGTGGTAGCGTGCGGCGTGACTCGCAATTCATTGGTGGCGCCGCAGCCGGTGGACGTCAACTCTCTGGCACGTCGATTCAGACTCCCGGTCGCCGATCTGAGTCGCGCCAGCGCGCACGCCCTGTCGATCGTTCCCGAACGCTGGGCGCGACGATTTCACGTGGTGCCATTGTCGGCGACGGAGCACGAGATCCTCATCGCGACGGCCGACCCGCTCGACGTCGACTGCGAGCGCACGTTGGCGTTCGCCACTGGCCGGCAGGTGCGCCTCGCGATCGCCAACGGCGACGAGATCGCCCGGCGAATCGACGAGCTCTATCGCCCCGAGTCGACGAGCGACGATCCTGGTCAGGTGCTCGAGGTCCAGCATCTCGGGCGCGACGTGGAGGGGGCTCCGTTCGCTCCGAACGATGACGCGGGTGCGTCGATCAGCGCGCTGGTGGACGAGCTCCTCGCGGCCGGCATCGCGTCTCGCGCCAGCGACATCCACATCGAAGCGGAAGAGCAGGCCATCGCCGTGCGGCATCGCGTGGACGGCGTCTTGGCCGTCGTGCGTCGTCTGCCTCGCAGCGTCGGGCCCGCGCTCGTCTCGCGCATCAAGATTCTCTCCGGCCTCGACATCGCCGATCGGCTTCGCCCGCAGGACGGCCGCGCGCGCATCGCCGTGAACGGCGTCGCCGTCGATCTGCGCGTCTCGACACTTCCGGCGTCGCACGGCGAGAAGGTCGTGGTGCGCGTGCTCGACGGACGCGGCGCGATCGTCACGCTCGACGGCATGGGCTTTCACGCCGATGAGCTGGCGCGGGTCGAACAGCTGCTCGAGGCGCGAGAAGGACTGATCCTCGTCACCGGCCCAACCGGATCAGGAAAGACGACCACGCTCTACGCGGCGCTCCGGCAGATCAAAGAACGGGGCGTCAATATCGTTACCGTAGAAGACCCGATCGAGTATCGGCTCCCGGGAATCGTTCAGGTGCAGGTGAACGAGAAGGCAGGTCTGACCTTCGCCGCGGCGCTCCGTTCGATCATGCGGCAGGACCCCGACGTCGTCCTCATCGGCGAGATCCGCGACCGCGAGACCGCCGAGATCGCGATCCAGGCGTCGCTCACCGGGCATCTCGTGCTGTCCACGCTGCACACCAACGACGCGGCGAGCGCCGTCACTCGGCTCATCGACATCGGCGTCGCCAACTACAAGATCGCGACCGCAGTGAAAGGCGTGCTGGCGCAGCGGCTTGTCCGACGCACCTGCGCCGAGTGCAACGGCAGGAACGCGACATGTCCCGTCTGTTCCGGCAGTGGATTCCATGGCCGGCTCGCGATCGTCGAGGTGCTCAGCGGCTCGCCGGAATTCGAGCGGCAAGTTGCGTCGGGCGAATCGACGGAACGCATCGCGGAGGCGGCGCGCCGGGACGGCATGCGGTCGCTCTGGCAGTCGGGCGTCGCGCACGCCGTGGCCGGCCGCACCACGCTTGACGAAGTTCGGCGCGTGGCATCGCCGGACGACGAGCCGAGGATCGTCGCCGAGCCGGAGCCGCCGCGCCGCTTCGTTCCATCGGTGGACGCGATCGATCGCGATCCGGTGCAGCGCATTCGCGATGATCTCGAAGCGGTGCTCGCGCGCGCCGCCGCGCTCCGTTCTAGGTTACAGCCGATGACGAGCATCGAGGTCGGCACCGTCGACGTTTTCGTCGTACGTCCATTGACGGAAGGCTGGCGCGTGCTGGCGCTCCAGCGTAGCCGCGACACGCGTTGTCCGACGGCGTGGGAGCCGGTGCACGGTCACATCGAACCCGGGGAAACCCCGGAGCAGGCCGCGATTCGCGAGCTGCGCGAGGAGGCGGGGCTCGCTCCGGACCGGTTGTACATCGTACGGGTCTCGCCCTTTTATGTCCGGCGCACGCACACGCTGCAACTCGCCGTCGTCTTCGCCGCATTCATTGACGGAGATGTGGACGGCGGCGCGGCCGTCACGATCGGCGACGAGCATCAACGATACGAGTGGCTCGGCGTCGACGACGCGCTGACGCGGTTTGCCTTTCCCGGTGAGCGGGCGTCGCTGCGCGAGATTGTGGAGTTGCTGTCCACCGGCGACGCGGGTCCGGTGGACGACGTCATGCGCGTTCTCTAATCGCCGCCCTGGCGGTCTCGGCTCGTCCGCAAGATTTCTGAGGCCTGCGGCGCGTTCGGCTTCACGCGGACGCTCTTCGCCGGAATGCCGACGTAGACGTGATACGGACGAACGTCCTTCGTCGCCAACGCCATCGCGCCGACCATTCCCTGTTCGTGAACGTGCACGCCGGCGAGCACCGTGGCGTGGTACGTGATGCGAACGCCGTCCTCGATGACCGTGGTGGCGTTAGTCACGTCCTTTTGCTCGACGATGGAATGGGTATGGCTATAAATGTTCGCGTAATCGCTGATCGAGACGCGGTTGCCGAGCACGATGCCGCCGCGGTCGTCGAGGAGCACATGGCGATGGACGACGACGTTGTCGCCAACCTCCAGGTTGTAGCCGAACGAGAACTCGACGTGTTGGAACGCCTTGAAGTTCTCCCCACAGCGCTTGAAGATGTGCCGCGCCAGCACGCGGCGAAGCTCCACGCCCAGCCACACATTCTGCCCGCCGAGCACCGTACGGTCGAACGAGTACCAGAGCCAGAGAAGCGGCTTCACGCGCTGAAAGCGGGCGTCGTCGCAGTCGCTGTAGTACTCGGGCTCCAGGGTGATGTTGCGCGGATCGGTCGAGGCGAGGGCGAGGCGGGTCGCCGCCGGCAGCGCGCGATCCTCGACCGCGGTCTCCCAGTTCGTCGCGTACTCGGGGAAGGCAATCTCAGTCAGAGAGCGCCGGCAGAGCAGGGCGCGGTCGCAATTCGGATCGGCGAGTGTGGCGCCGATCTTCTCGATCCATTCCGTGGCGATGTCGCGGGTGGAACGGTCGGGCAACCCACGAAGCGGAAGCAGTGGCATTCGATCCTGGCCGGCTGAGTCTCCCGGAGTCTACACCCGCCGGGAAGTCAGCGTCGCTGCAAGGGCCGGCAAATCAGGGGTGCGGTGCTTTGGCACTCGCGCGCCCGCGAATAGCCGCCCGCTCGGCGTCGATGCGACGCAGGATCCCGTCCCAGTCGGTGTTGCGTTCCGAGCCCATCGTCACAACGAGCGGCTGACTCACGTCCAGGCCGTCGTCGAACAACAGCAGGCCGGTTTGCGTCTCGCGCGGCTGGAGGCGCTGTGTGCCGAAACCAGCCGAGATGGGAATCACGTCGAAGGGCCGGAATTCACGGCCGCCCGACGAGACCGTGATGTCCGTCGGGACGAAGCGCGCGTCCGGCGCCAAGCCGTAGAAGCGCAGAAACCACATGTGAGGATTGCGAATCCCGCGGATCGCGGCCCGTTGCGCGATCTGCGCCCGGCTCGCATCGAGACGCGCGCGCAGCGTTCTGTACGAGTCCGGCGCCAGCGTTCGCAGCACGGATTCGTCGAGCGGAAACGCTTCGGCGTGGACGCCTTCGGGTTGGAGCACGATCGCGATGTCTTCCTGCCGGAGAGTCCCCAGTCCGACGGGGATCTGTGCTGTGTCGCGCGGAGTCTCGGCCTGACGCTGCACGGGTAGGGCGGTTTGCGGCGCCGGGTTGGACCCGGTGCATGCCGACAGGGCGAAAGGAACGACAAACGCTGCCGCGATCGTCGTGTGCCGAATCATATTCTCCACGACGGTTGCGCGAGCAGACCTTCAATCGCTTCGGCGAGCTCGTTCCGGCCTTCGCCGGTCGTCGCGCTGAAGGCGATCGTCTGGTCGTCGTCGACGCCGGCGGCACCGGCGATCTGCGCGCGCTGACGCTGTCGTTCCTTGGCGGTAAGCTTGTCGATCTTGGTCAGCACGATGATGGTCGGTACCCCGATGTCGCCAAGGTAATCCAGCATTTGCAGGTCGTCCGGGGTCGGATCATGGCGCGAGTCGAGGAGTTGAACGACACCGCGGAGTTGATTGGTCGACTTGAGATAGGACTCGATCAGCGGGCGCCACTCGGCGCGTCGCTCCTTGGAGATGCGGGCGTAGCCGTAGCCCGGCAGGTCCACGAGCAGAAAAGAGTCGTTCACCTTGAAGAAGTTCACCTCGCGCGTGCGCCCCGGCGTGTTGCTGACACGCGCGAACTTCTTGCGATGAACCAGTCGATTGAGCAGCGACGATTTCCCGACGTTCGAGCGTCCGGCGAACGCGATCTCGGGAAGCTCCGTCGGCGGACGCCATCCGCCGGCGCTCGCCATCCCGCCGATGAACTCGAGAGAGCGGATGACGAGCGGCTCGGACGCCGGCGACATCAGTGCGCCGCGACGACCGCCGGCTCGGCGTCGAAGTCGGCGTGGACGAGCGCGAGTCGCAGCACCTCGTCCATCGTCTGCACCGGGTGGAAGGTGACCGCGGACCGCACTTCGGCCGGTAGTTCCTCGAGATCTCGAACGTTCTGCTGCGGAATAAGCACGTGCCGAACGCCGTTCCGGTGGGCGGCGACCGCTTTCTCCTTGAGGCCCCCGATGCCGAGCACCCGGCCGCGGAGGGTGATCTCGCCCGTCATCGCCACGTCGCCGCGCACCGGAATTCCGGTCAAGGCGCTGACGATTCCCGTAGCGATGGCGATCCCCGCCGACGGGCCGTCTTTCGGCGTCGCACCGGCCGGAATGTGGATGTGCATGTCGCGTGTACGGTAGAAATTCCGGTCGATGCCGAGGACGCCGGCGCGAGCTCTCGCATAGCTGAGCGCCGCGCTCGCCGATTCTTTCATCACGTCGCCGAGCGTACCGGTGAGCTGCAGCTTGCCGCGGCCGCCGATCACGCTCACCTCGATCTCGAGCACATCGCCGCCTACCGCCGTGTACGCGAGGCCTGTCACGACGCCGATCTTGTGATCGAGGGCGAGCGCTACCGGATCGTATGGCGGCGTTCCCAGCAAGTCTTTAAGCTCGGCTCGCTTGATGCTCGCCTTTGGCGTGGGCGTCGCGTCGCTCGCTGGCCGCTCACCAGCCTCGGCGCGCCGTCGCGCCAGCTTGCGCGCGATTCGGCCGAGTCGGCGCTCGAGCTCTCGAACGCCGGCTTCGCGGGTGTACTCGTGCACGATCCCCGGAATGACGTCGCTCTCCCATTCGAAATGGTTCGGATCGAGCCCGTTGGCGCGCAGCTGTTTCGGCACGAGGAACTGCCGCGCGATGGCGAACTTCTCCTGGTCGAGGTAGCCGGCGAGCCGGATGATCTCCATGCGATCGCGCAGCGGCTCCGGGATCTGCGGGAGATAGTTCGCGGTCGTCAGGAAGAGCACCTGCGAGAGATCGTAGTCGACCTCGAGGTAGTGATCGTTGAAGGCGCGATTCTGCTCCGGATCGAGCACCTCGAGCAGTGCCGCGGACGGGTCGCCGCGATAGTCGCTGCCGAGCTTGTCGATCTCGTCGAGCAGGATCACCGGGTTGACCACTTCGGCGCGTCGCATTGCCTGAATGACACGACCGGGCATCGACCCGATGTAGGTTCGCCGGTGGCCGCGAATCTCCGCTTCGTCGCGCACGCCGCCGAGCGACATCCGCACGAAGCGGCGTCCGAGCGCCCGCGCGATCGAACGTCCGAGAGAGGTCTTGCCGACTCCCGGCGGTCCGACGAGGCAGAGAATGGGACCTTCCATGCGTTCGACCAGCGACAGCACGCCGATGTAGTCGAGGATTCGATCCTTCACTTCCTCGAGGCCGTAGTGGTCCTCGTCGAGAATTCGACGCGCGTGTGCGACGTCGAGGATGTCGTCCGTGCGCTCCGTCCACGGCAGACCGAGAATCCAGTCGACGAAGTTGCGGGCAACCGTCGATTCCGGCGACAGCGGCGACATCTTGCGGAGTTTTCGGATCTCGCGAACCGTGCGCAGTTTGATGTTGTCCGGAAGCTTCCGTGCATCCAGGCGCTGCTCGAGCTCCATCACGTCGTCGCCGTCGTCCTGCCCGAGCTCGCGATGGATGGCCTTGAGCTGTTCCTGCAGATAGAACTCGCGCTGATTCTGAAAGAGCGAGCCACGAACCTCTTCGTCGAGCTTGCGCTCGAGACGAAGCAGCTCCGTCTCGGTGGCGAGCACTTGATTCAAGGCTTCGAGCAGCGCGGGAACGTTCGGTGCCGCCAGGAGCTCCTGACGTACATCGACGCGCACGGCGAGATGGGCGGCGATGCCATAGGCCTGCCGCGCCAGCGAATCCGCGCCCTGAACGAGCGCGATCACCTCGTTCGGGATGCGCCGGTGCAGCGAGACGTACTCCTCGAACAGCGCGAGCACGCGCCGCGTGAGGACGTTGACCGCGTCGGGGTCGGCGATTTCCGGCTCGGTTTCCTCGGCGAGTGTCGCGCGCATGAAACCGGTCGCCGGCACGTAGCGCGTGACGCGAGCGCGCGACACACCCTCGACGAGAATTCGCGCCGTTCCATTGGCTTGTCTCGTCGCCTGGATAATGCGCGCGACAACGCCGACGCGGTGGAGATCACCCGCTGCCGGCTCTTCGGTGTCGGCGCTGCGCTGCGTGACGAGGAACAACGTCCCACTCTCCGCCGCGGCGGCCTCGATGGCCGCCAGGGACGCTTGCCGGCCCACGAGGAGCGGCATGGCGACGTAGGGGAAGACGACGACGTCGCGTAGAGGAAGGACGGCGGGACGGTTCGACATGCCGGTAAGATACCGTTGGGGGAGCACGCTCGCTTGCGCGCGCTGGGTGCGGGAATGGGTGCGGGAATAAAGAAAGGGCGCCTGTCGGCGCCCTTCGAACCAACGCTAGGCTTCCTTCTTCTTTCGCTGCGGAGAGATCTCCAAAAGCGGCGCCGTCCCATTCATCACCGAGCTCTCCGTCACCTTGACCTCCTCGACATCCTCGCGAGTCGGAAGGTCGAACATGACGTCAGTGAGCAACTCCTCGAGAATGGCGCGGAGACCGCGAGCGCCGGTGCCCCGTTTGAGGGCTTTTTGCGAGATGGCGCGGAGGGCGCTGTCCTCGAAGGTGAGCTTCACTTCCTCGAGCTCGAACAGCTTCGCGTACTGCTTGGTGAGAGCGTTCTTCGGCTCTTTGAGGATTCGGACCAGAGCTTCCTCGTCCAACGCCTCGAGCGCGACGGCGACCGGAAGACGGCCGACCAACTCGGGAATCAAGCCGAAGCGGAGGAGATCGTCCGGCTCGACCTCGGCGAACGGATTTTTCATCTGCGTCGGCGTGCGTCCGTCGTCGGCCTTGCCAAAGCCGATTTGACGGCGACCCGTGCGCGCCTCGATGATCTTTTCCAGACCGTCGAACGCGCCGCCGCAGATGAAAAGAATGTCCTTGGTGTTGATCTGGATGTATTCCTGCTGGGGGTGCTTGCGGCCACCCTGCGGCGGGACCGAGGCGACAGTGCCTTCGAGGATCTTGAGCAGCGCCTGCTGCACGCCTTCGCCGGAAACGTCGCGCGTGATGCTCGGGTTCTCCGACTTCCGCGCGATCTTGTCGATCTCGTCGATGTAGACGATACCGCGCTCGCACTCGGCGACATTGAAATCGCCCGCCTGAAGCAACCGAACCAGGATGTTCTCGACGTCTTCGCCGACATAGCCTGCTTCGGTGAGCGTCGTTGCGTCGGCGATCGTGAAGGGGACGTCGAGAATGCGCGCGAGCGTCTGCGCGAGCAGCGTCTTACCGACGCCGGTGGGTCCGATGAGCAGAATGTTCGACTTGTCGAGCTCGACGTCGTCGTCGCGCAGCGAAGCGGAATTGATCCGCTTGTAGTGATTATACACCGCGACAGACAAGGCCTTCTTCGCCTTCTCCTGACCGATGACGTACTGGTCGAGAGTGTCCTTGATCTCTTGTGGTGTAGGGACCTGCGTGATCGCTTCCGCTACCTCGCGCTCTTCATCCTCCGCGAGGATCTCGTTGCAGAGCGCGATGCACTCGTTGCAGATGTACACCGATGGGCCGGAGATGAACTTCCGAACCGAGTCCTTGGACTTTCCGCAAAACGAACAACGGAGGTGTTTGTCGTGCGACATGACAGATCACTCAGCGGCGAAGGCAGGGACTTCGGGCCGGCTGGGGTCCAGCCGGCGAAGCGTGGCGGGCGAGGCGGGAATACGGGCGATCGGTCGGTACACGATTGAGAGTTAAAGGTCCGGCCGCGACCAAGCAAGAGACGACCGATGGCTGTAAAGGTTTTTGACAGGTGGGCGGTGGGCGGATGAACTGCCGGCGATGGGCGATGGGCGATGGGCGATGGGCGATGGGCGGTAAGAGGTAAGCCACAACCGCCGATCCCCCAACGCCCATCGCCGGCAGTTACTTCGTTACCGCCGCCAAGGCACTCGGCTCGATGACTTCGCCGCGGTGCGAGATGACGTTATCCACGATGCCGTACCCCTGGGCTTCGTCGGCCGAAAGGTAGCGGTCCCGATCCGTATCGCGCTCGATGCGCTCCAGTGGCTGGCCGGTGTGCTTGGTCCAGAGCTCGTTCAGCTTGCCGCGGAGATACAGGATTTCCTTCGCCTGAATCTCGATGTCCGACGCGGTACCGCCGCCGCCTTGCTGCGACGGTTGGTGAATCATGATTCGCGAATGCGGGAGCGCCGATCGCTTGCCTTTGCGGCCGCCGGCGAGCAGGAACGCGCCCATGCTGGCGGCGAGTCCCATGCAGATCGTGTTCACTGGAGACTTCAGGTACTGCATCGTGTCGTAGATCGCGAGACCGGCCGAGACGCTTCCGCCCGGGGAGTTGATGTACAGGAAGATGTCGCGGTCCGGATTGTCCGCCTCGAGGAACAGCAGCTGCGCGATGATGATGTTCGCTACGTCATCGTTCACCGGCGTACCGAGGAAGATGATGCGATCCATCAGCAGGCGGCTGAAGATATCGTAGCTCCGCTCGCCGCGCGGCGAGCGCTCGATCACATACGGGGGATAGATCGTCGGCATGGCTCGTGATGGCTAGAAGTCGATCGATGTTGTGTCGGCCCCATCGTGTCGGCACTGCCGTCGGCCCTATCGTTTCGGCACTGCGGTCGGCCCGATGGGTATAGGCCCAGGTTCGTGTTGAGTTTTTCGTCAGCCGATCTCATTTCGCTCGAGCAGCCACTTGAAGACCTTGTCTTCAGTGATGCTCTGTTCGATCTCACGAAGACGTCCGGCCTTCTGCAATGATGCGTACACCTGCCCCGGGTCGGCGCCTCGCTTGGCGGCCACGTCCGCTACGCGGTCGTCGATGTCCGCTTCGCTCGCCTTGAGGCTCTCACGCTCGGCGATCGTGTCCACGATCAGGTCGCGGCGGACTTGTCGCTCCGCGACCGGACGAAATTCGTTCTGGAAGCGTCCCTTCTCCTCTTCGGGGATCTGGTACGCCTGGACATAGCCGTCGATGAGCTGACTTACCCAACTCGCCGGAATGTCGAATGGGTTCGCGGCGGCGATCTGGTCCACCAACTGCTGGCGAACGCCGGCGTCCGCGTCGCGCGAGGCGTGGTCTTCGAGATCCTTGCGAACCGCCGCAGTGAGCGCGGTGAGCGATTCGAAGTCGCCGACCTCGCGGGCGAAGGCGTCGTCGAGCGAGGGGAGCGTCTTCTTCTTCACGTCGAGAAGCTTGATGCGTACCGGCTTGGTCTTGCCGCGCTGCGCCTCATCGGGGAAGTCGTCCGGCCAGCGAACAGATTTCTCGGTGTCCTCGCCGGGTTTGAGCTGCATGATGAGCTCTTCGACGCCGGGAATCGCCTGGCCGCCACCGAGCACGAGCGGAAACTCGCGCGGCTCGGGAAAGGCGCCGGACTCGTCCGCCGTGGTAAGCTCGACGCGGACCATGTCGCCCGGCGACGGCTTGTCCTCGATCGGGCTCCACGATGCCTTTTGTTCGCGCATCTGCTCGATCTGCTCGCGTACGCTCTCGTCGGTGACCGTCGGTTGCGTGCGCTGGACTCGGAATCCTTGCGTGCGGGCCAACTCGATCTCGGGCCGAACCTCGACATGCAACTCGAAGCTCAGTGGCTGCCCTTCTTCGAACTTGAGGTCGTGAACGTGCGGCTGTGACGCGACCTTCAGCTGCTCGCGGTCCATGACCTCCTTGAAGGCCTCCTGGACCAGCGTCTCGATGACCTGCTGCCGGATGGCGTCCTTGAAGCGCTTCTTCACCATCGCCGGCGGTGCCTTGCCGGGACGGAAGCCGGGAAGACGGACGCTCGAGGCGTAGCGGCGCGCCGCCTGATCCTCCGCGTCGCGAACCGTCTCCAGCGGCACGGTCACTTCGATCAGCCGCTCGAGGCCATCGGTCTTTTTGGGGGTGATCTCAATGTTCATAGAACGAAAAATCGGAACAAGACTCGAGTCGTGAAAAGCCGCGATCGACGCCCCGCGGCTGGAATGGCGAAAGGTAACCTCAAGGAAGCTTGATGTGGCATTTCCGCAATGCACGCGTCCCAATCACGGAGCTACCTTCCTCGTCGATTCAATCAACACTCAGAGGAGGAATCGTGCGGCGTTTGCTTGTGTGTGGCGTGTTGCTCGCCGGGGCATGGTCCTCGGCTCCCGGACAGAGCTCGCGAATTCCCATTCCGTACCGGACGTACATCGCGGTCAATCCACTCGGAATTCCGTTCAACATCGCGTCGGCGGAAGTCGAGTCGGCTGTAGCGTCCGGGGTTACACTCGGCGGGTCGGCGTCATACACGGCGCTCAGCGATCGCCGCTATACGACATTCGACGGAAAGATCCGGTACTACCCGTCCGAGGTCGTATTGCAGGGATTGTCGATCGGCGCCAGCGTAGGACATTCGCGCTACAGCAACCTTGTCAATTCGCCGACCGGCAAGATTCGCTCGGGGCTCGATTACAACGCGGTCGGATTGCTGGTCGACTACAACGCCCTGCTCGGCGCGCGTAAGCGGTTCGTATTGGGAACCGGAGTCGGTGCCAAGCGCATCCTCGGCGATGACGATCGCGACGGGCTTGGATTGACCAATCCTCTGGTCAGCGTGCGCTTCGTCGTAGGGTTGGCTTTTTGAGAAAAGATTGGCAAAACGCGGTCAGGCCCCGGCACTCTTTTCCGCCCGGTGCTCTCGAGTCCTGACTCCCATCAGAACCTCGCCCGAACAGGGCAGTCGTCGGGACCGGCGAATCGAAGCGCCTGGAATTAACCGGGTTACGCGCGCGGTTTGACGCGCGTCCTTAAGCGGGCTGGAGCAGGATTACACTCGGCACAAAGAGTATCGGCATCCATAGTCCAGAACTTGACTTAATGCCGGCTACGTAGACCACCGCCGAGTCTGCTTGCTCGGGCTATGAGGACGCCGCGTCCTGTTCTGCGGCGACAGTGGTTTGGCGATGACGCTGACCTATTCCTGGAGTTTCACCATGCGCAAGTTGTTCGTTGTCGCAGTACTCACCGCTGCCGTTGCTCGAACGAGCGCGGCGCAATCCTGTTCGATCGCCTCGACGGGCGCGCCGCCGCTCTCGTGCACGGTCACCTCGACGCACTCGCTGACGATGCCGTCGTTGCTGTCGTTGACGATGGCCGGCTTCACGTCGGGGTCGTCAATGACCCTCAATGCCCCGGCCGATATCTCGGATTTCACGACCAACACGATTCAGGTCGCGACCACCGGCCCGACGTTTACCGTCAAGGCGAATCGCGCGTATAAAGTTCAGATCAGTGCCGCGGCGGCGAGTTTCACCACCGGCACGGGTTACGCCAAGCCTGCTGCCGACCTTGCATGGTCGACGGCGGCCGCCGGAACGTTCGCCAGCGTGAGCGCGACGCCGGCAGATATCGTCTCGGGTGCTGCGACCGCCGGCAGCTCCAGCACCGGCTTGTTCTACAAGACCACCTACCGGCTGCTTTCGGACGTCCCAGGCGCGTACAGCCTTGACGTCACGTTCACGTTGGTCGCGCCGTAAGCCGGCCGAGGCTCGGCGATGAATACCCAAGTCGTCGCGGCGACGAGACGGCGGGGAACTACGTTCCTCGCCGTCCTCGTTTTGCTCGCCCTAGCCGAATCGGCTCCATCCCCGGTGGCCGCCCAGATAGCCGTCGACGAGCTCGAGCTGCGGCTGCCGCTCCGGCGCGGCGTGGCCCGCTCGGAGACCTTCCACACGGTCAATCCGTCGACCCAGCCGGCGCAGGTGACGATCTCGGTGCAGGACTGGGATCGCAGCGAAGGGGGCGAGAATCGCTACTACCCTCTTGGCACACTGCCGACGTCCTGTGCGTCGCACATCAAAGTCTTTCCGTCGGTGCTACAGCTCGACGCGCGCAGCGTGCAGACGGTTCGCGTCGCCCTGGATAGCGCGGACGCGCTGCCGCGCGGATGCTACGCGATTCTTTTCGTGGAGACTCCTCCACCTCCGAAAGGCGCGCGAGGTGATGCGGTGACGTACAGTCTTCGCTACGGCGTCAAGGTATACGTCGAACCTGACGGTGCGCCGACCGCCGAGTTGGACAACGTCTTCCTCGAGCACAAACCCGCCGACTCTTCGGCGAGACAGCTGGTGATCGCGTACCGGAACACCGGAACGCGACAAACTATGGCGCGCGGAAAAGTCGAGATCCGCCGCACGGACAACACACTCGTTTCGTCGCTGGACATCCCCGAATTCCCCACGCTTCCTGGCGCGACGCGGCGCCTCGGCGTGCCATTGCCGCGGCTTCCTCGCGGCAAGTACGTGCTGTTGGCACTCCTCGATTACGAGGGCTCCGAGATCGCGGCCGGTCAGGTGGATCTGGAGATTCCGTGAACGCCGCCGCCGGGGCGCGCCGGGCCGTTCGCCTCCTCTTTTTTGTGTACGGATTGTTCGCTGTGCAAGCGGCGAACGCGCAGACCACGACGCTCAGCGTCACCGGTGGCTCGACGGCGACGTTCACGAACCCGACACTCGCCGATTACGTCATCGGCTACATCGACGGACCGACTGTCACGTTCACCGTGTCGCTGAATGGTGGTCCGAACGGAACGCCGCACACCACGACGGTCGAAGTGTGTGCGTCGAATACCTCGCTCGGGTCCACAAAAGCCTTGTCGGATCTGCTCTGGCAACCGAGCGACGCCTCGAAGCCCTGGCAGGCGATCACCACCGGTTGTACGGGCGCGATCAATGCCGGGCGCGTCGTTGGTTCGCAATCCTTGACCAAGGGCGCCAGCTGGAGCGGCGGCGTGCGGTTTCGCATGCTGCTCAACTGGACTGACACGGCGGCGAGCTACGGGACGCCGGTCGAGCTGACGGTCTCGGTGAGCACGCCGTGACCACGATCAACCCGCGGCCGACGCTCGAAACGGCGACGCTCGTCCTGGTGTGTGCGGCGGTGTCTGCCTCGAGCGCGCTGGCGCAACGCCCGACGGCGACACGGCCAGACAGTCTGACGGTTCCGGTGCTGCGCACCGCCACTCGTGGCGACGCGCGGTCGGTCCCGAGCGATGAACGCGAGTTGGAGCCGGTGATCGTGCACGAGGCCGAGCCGCGGAGCTACCGGCTCGTTCGCATCGACGCACCACTGGATCTCATCCAGGCCGGTGACGTGTCGTATGAGATCGTCTCGGTGGGTTCGGCCACTGTCCTTGGAAGCAAGCGCGGCGTCGTAGCGCAGTCCGCGGCGGACCACGCGGCATTGCTGACCGTGGGCGTTCCTTCGACGGCGCTCGCTGGCCGGGCTACTGTGGCGTACGTGCGCTTCGGCGCGAGCGGTGTCGAAACCGTTCGGGTGCCGGTTCAGCTGGACGTCATGCCGCGCCACGGCCTCCGCGTTGCATCGAACCAACCGATGCGCGGAGCGCGCGCCGGCGACCGCATGGATCTTCCATTTCAGATCTCTAATCGCGGCAACGTGATCGATACGGTCGCGTTGTCGGTGGACGCGCCGGAAGGATGGAGCGCGAAGCTCGTTGGTTCGGCGACCGCGGTCGTCGCACCGGGCGAGACGATCGAGCGACATGGTCGCGTGTCCGTGCCGGGGCGATGGGAGGGCGGGACCTATACCGTCTCGCTCGTTGTCGCCCGACATGGTGAGAGCGCCGGGCGGGCGTCCACGCTGGTCGAGCTCGCGGGCGGCGCGCGCGCCGCGTCAGTCGCCGGACCTTCGATGACAGTCGGCGTGGGATCGGTCACCGTCGGCGACGCCGCGCCGCGTTCGGTGGAGAATGTTTCGTTCGACGGCGCGCTCTCCGACGGCGTTTCGATTCACGGTCGGCTCAGCACTTCCGTGTCCGACCGCCCCGAGGCGGAGCGGGCGCTGGCGACGATGGGGTATTCGTCACAGTCGAACGCGGTCACGCTCGCCGGCCGCGAGTGGGCCGCGACGGGCGGCGCGACGGGCGTGGGCTTCAACGATCTCGCCGGAGAAACGATCTTCGGCCGCGGCGGTTCATTGCGCTGGCGCGCCGGCGGCGCCGACGTGCAGGCGATCGGCGCCACGCCTATCTCGACCGCGACCGTTTGGCACGCACCGACGCTCGTCGGTGCGATAGCGAGCATGCGCGTTTCGGCCACGACGTTTTCAGCGTTTGTGACGCATCTGCGAGACTCGAGCATCGTCTCTCGCGAGCTCGATGCATCGGGCGTCGGTGCCGAGATGACTCCGTGGTCCGGCGGGACCGTGTCGGCGCAACTCGCCGAGCGACGCTTTCGCGACGGCAGCGGCCTCGGTTTGTCCACGAACCTGAGTGGACCGATCGCCGGCGCGGATGTCGACGTGCGACTGCTTCGCGCTCCGGGAGGGAGCGGTGCCTTCGCGCCGTCGCAGAACGGCGTTCAGGCGTCGGCCGGCAAGAGTCTTTCGAGACTTCGCATGGACGCGAGCTACTGGAGCGCAAACGACGGCACAAAGTCCCTCTCGCTCGGCTCCGACGGGTGGTCGCTCTCGCCGACGTACCTCGCCTCTCGGTGGCTCTCCCTTGGTTTCGATCTCCGTCGCTCGGGTTACTCGTCCGGCGGCGCGAGCGGGTTGTTTTCCTCCGATCAAACTGAATACGGTGGACGGGTGAGCGTGCGCGCCTTCGGGTTCGACGCGAGCGGTGACAGTCGCTATGCGTCGATCGATCGCGAGGCGACGCCCTCCGGCGCCGGCGCGATCCTCGATCGCGGCCGACGCCTGACCAATCGCGCGCGTCTCGACCACGGCGTGCTTGGCGGCGCCATGGGTGTGGCCGGCTCGTTGGAGAGCGCGGTCGACGCAGCCGGCGCCGTGCCCATTCAAACGGTGGTCGACGCGCATGCTGAGCGTCTCGCTCCCTTTGGCCGGGCGTCCGGTGTGACCGTGAGTGGCGGAATTCAACGGCTGCAGTACGGATCGGCCGCGCTCACGACGTCACGACTCGAGTTGGAGATCGGGCTGCGACAGGGAATTCGCATCGTCGGCGGTTGGGAACGCGGCACGTTCCGCGATGCCAACGGCGCGACGCCGAGCATCGCGACGCTGCGCCTCGAGCGCACGTCGAGCCTCCCGCGTCTCGGACGCCGTTTGTCGAACGGGATCGTATTCGAGGATCGCAACGGCAACGGTCTGCGCGATGCCGGTGAACCCGGTGTGTCCGGGATCGTCGTTCGGCGCGGCGGAGAATCCGCGGTCACCGACGCGAGCGGAGTGTTCCGATTTTCCCCAGGCGCGAATGGGCCGGTGGAAGTCGAGACGCGATCGCTACCCGACGGCTGGCTGCAAAGCCCGCGCACGCTCGGAAAGGGTTTCGACGGGCTCGCGATCGGCGTCATCCCGACGAGCGCGATCGACGTGGTCGTCGCATTGGCGCCGACCTCCGGGGCGGGTACGTCGCCGGTGCGCGTCGGCGTGGCGACGCTGACGCTGCGCGATTCGACCGGACGAACGTGGGTTGTGAGAACGGGCGTGGTGCAGCGCGCAACGTTCGACGCGATCCCGAGCGGGCGATACGATCTGGCAGCGGAGCTCGAAGGATCGAGCGAGCCGCTCGTTGTCGATCTCATCCCGGTCATCCAGCTGGATGGAACTCCGGGTCGACGACAAGTGACGGTGACGGTTCGCACGCGCCCAGTGCGACTCTTCCGGCCCAAGTCATGAGCCGGCGCCGGGCATTCGGGATGTTCGCCATTTTGTCTGTTGCCGTTTCGTGTCTCAGCGCGCCGACGGAGAGCGCACCGGCAACGGTCATTGTTCGTGGCGAGTGGAGCTACGCGAGCATCCAGTCCGGTAACGCGACAACTGCCAACGGAACGCTCGTCCTGTCACAGGACACCACGACACGCTTCACAGGAACGCTCGACGCGAGTGAGCAAGACACACGCGGCCAGCTTGGTCACATCGCGGCGGTCGTCAGCGGCCGCACGATCGACCAATCGCTGGTGGAGTTCGATCTCGTGATCGATCCAGCGACGACGCGCCGGCACAACGGCGTCGTAAAGGGTGATTCGCTCACCGGCAGCTGGGTTCAAATCTCGGACGCGGGAATCGCGGCGTCCGGCACCTTCCGCGCGCACCGCGTCCGATGACCGGTCGTTCGCTCCGATTGTCGGCTATCGTTGCGATGCTCATCGCCACCGCCGGCCATGCGCAGACGTCGTGCAGCGTCGCCGGCGCGACCGGAAAGTGCACGGCCAGTGTGGTTCTCGCGAACCCCGGGACGATGACGAATCCGGCGCTGTTGAAGCTGACCGTGTCCCCGACGTCGTCGCCGCTGTCGCCGTTGTCGACGACGGCGACGATGACGGACATGGACGTCGCTGCCGGCGTCGCCGCTCCCGCGACAGCGAGCTTCAGCGTTCAAGGAAACCGCGCTTGGACCGTCCAGATCAGCGGCGCCGCGGCCACGTGGACGGCGAGCGCGGGAGGGTGGGCGAGCAAACCGGTCTCGGATCTTCGCTGGAGCCTTTCATCGACGGGCGCCACCACGGCGATGTCGGTCACCCCAGTCACCGTGACGACAGGAACTGCGACGGCGGGGAGCCCGTCAAAGACGGTCTATCTTCGGCCTGCCGTGCATTGGGCGACCGACCTGCCGGGCACTTACACGATCGGGGTCGTGTTCACGATGACGACCCCGTGACCATGCGCGCTCCGAGAGTGCGAGCAAGCGCCCTCTAGTATTGCGGCAGTGTTCGATCCGTAGTATTCTTGCCGAGCTCAACCAAGCCCGCCCGCCTGGAGTCTCACTCCAGGCACCCTCTCCGATAGCGACAGCAGTCCAGTACTACCCGCGCCCGGACCCCCACGTCCGGACTCTCCACGCGCGCGGCCCCTCCTCTCGCGCTCGCCCTCTCGAACCTTGCGCGGTGCGACTACGGCGTCGTGCCGGCCACGCAGGCTGCCTCCTGCCACGCCATGTCCCTCTTCGCGTCCACCCCGCAGAGATCGTCGGTTCGTGCTTCGCTCGTTGTCGGCTTCACGCTGTCCACCGCTCTCGGTGCTTCCGCCTGTGGCCAGTCTGACGCGGTGAGTCCGCAGCACGCGGAAGGACCCGCTCCCGCACCACTCCGGGTGGACATGGCGTCCCACCTGATGGACGCGCAGAGTCGGCACCTCATTCGCGACACGCTCCACGCAAGGTCGGTCCGCACGACGTTCTACTGGGCGCGGGCGACGCAGGACGCGGAGTATCGTCGCTCCTTCTTCGCGAATATCCACGCCGCGCAGGCCGAAGGGCTCGACCTCCTCATTCTGTTGCAGCAGGAACCTGCCGCAAATCGCGCGCTCTCCTCGAACCAGCGGGCTGACGCCGTGGCCACGATGATGGAGACGGAGCTCATCCCGCAGATCCGTGGCGTGACGTGGGAATTGTTCAACGAGATCGATGGAAGCGATTTCGACGATCTCTTCACGAGGGTCTCGGCCACCGATCCCGCGGTGTCATCGCCGTCCTTGCAGTCATCCGCGGGCCAGGCCTACGGTCTCTTTTTGTCTCGCGTCGTTCCGCGTATTCGCGCCGCGGATCCGACGGCGCGTGTGATCAGCGCCGGCGTGGGTGTCGCGCCCGATGTGTTCCTCCGCGGCGTTGCGAGCACATTGGCGCCTTCGGTCAGGCTCGATGCCATCGCCATACATGCCTACGGATATCCACTCTCCACCCAATTTGTGGACGATTACGCGAAGGCACGATCGGCGTTCCCGACAACACCGGTGTGGGCCACGGAGTTCGGTATGAATGGCGGACAGGTGCCGGGACATTGGACCGCCGCGCAACGCGATTCGATTCAGATGGCCGAGATCGCGCACGCAATTTCGAAGAACCCCGGCTACGACCGCGCGTATCTCTACGTTCTTTTTACGGGTGAAAACAGCGAGTATCCGCTCTATCGCGCGGATTGGTCTCCGCGGCCCGCCGCTCACTGGGTCGCGTCGCACAACGCCGCCATCCACCCCTGATCCCAAAATCGAACGGCGAGCGCCCGGAGCGCCCGCCGCAATTCTTCTAAATAGCTGTTCTGTCGCTGTTCATGCGAGCGCCGAGACTCGAACTCGGAAGCCTTGCGGCGCCAGATCCTAAGTCTGGTGCGTCTGCCAATTCCGCCACGCTCGCCTGTTTCAAGATATAACAAAAACGGTGACGAGCGCATTCCGAAATACTCTTCCACGCACCAGAGAATGACGCGCCGACTCATGGCGAGCCGCTCACCGCGGTCCGTGGGTTTGGCTGTGAGTGCTAAATTCTGTGTTGATGTCGACGCTGTCGAACTTCATCCGCGGCAATAGTCCCCAGATTCTGACCGAGTGGGAGACGTTTGCGCGGGACCTTTCGCATGGCGCGCCGATCACTGCGGACAGGGGCCGCAATCATGCGAAGGCGATGCTCGACGCGATCGCCCTCGACTTGGAGACTCCACAAACCGCGACGGAGCAGTCCGACAAGTCCAAGGGACTCGCAGCCGACCAGCAAAGCTCGGCGACCGCGGCCGCGGAGCACGGTTACGAACGCGCCGAGGTTGGCTTCACGGCCGTCCAGATGGTGGCTGAGTTTCGCGCCCTGCGAGCCAGTGTGGTGCGACTCTGGACGTCCCAACAGCGTCAATTTGGGATCGCTGAGCTGAATGACCTGATCCGATTCAATGAAGCAATCGATCAGGCGATCGCCGAGTCGCTCGCGCGCTACACGCGCGAGATCGACGAGACGAGACAGCGATTCCTTGGGATCCTTGGACATGATTTGCGCAATCCGCTTGGGGCGATTTCGGCGTCCGCCAGTTTCCTCATCGAGATTGGCGGCCTTACGCCGCAACAGACGATCCTCATTCAAGGCATCGAGAGCGCGGGCGAGCGGATGAGCGGTCTCGTCGCCGACTTGCTCGACCTGGCGCTGAGTCGACTCGGCGAGGGCCTGCCGGTGGTGCGTGCGCCGGCCGACCTCGGAAAGATTGTTCGCGATGTCGTGACCGAGGTCCGGGCGTCGTATCCGCGCGCGAAAATCGAATTCAATCTGGACGGTGACTTGACCGGCGACTGGGATGAGGCTCGACTGGCTCAGGCGCTCACGAATCTTCTCGGAAATGCGGTGCAACACGGCGACACGAGCCGGCCGATCACCGTCAGTGCGCGGTCCGAGAAGGCAGATGTGATCATCGCGGTCCACAACGACGGCTCGGCGATCGTGCCCGAGAAGTTGCTTCGCCTCTTCACGGGAATGCAGGATGGCGCAAGCGGCGGCCGCGACCGCCGCCACCTGGGTTTGGGATTGTTCATCGTCGACAAGATCGTGGAGGGCCACGGCGGCCGGATCGATGTCGAATCGGCGGCAGACGTAGGAACGACTTTCAGCATCCGTCTGCCGAAATCAGCGCCGCGTGGTCCGGGCCCCGTCGCTACCGAACCGAGACAAGCCAGCTGACGGCGCGGGGGGGGCGGACACGCGAAACGACAAAGGGCGCCAGTTGCTGGCGCCCTTTGTCGTTTTCTCCTGTCTCTGCTCTTACTTCTCGATCTGGATGCTCACGGCTGCAGTCTGACAACCGCCGGTCGGCAGCGGCGTGCACTTCTTGAACTCGACCACATCGCCGGCCTTCAGCGACGAGACGGCCGCCTGAAGATCTTCGACCGTTTTGATCTGCCTCTGCTGCGGAAAGAGCTCGGACAGGATGATGTCGTCTTTGAACAAGGTGCGATACGCCGGGCCGCGGCCGGTCACGTTGGTGACGCGAAGTCCAGTGCGGAACTGGCTGGGCAGGCGAACCTGCTGCGCGAACTCGTTCGACACGGCGTCGACGCTGATCCCGAGTTTGTCGTTCGCGCGGCCGACGTCTTCCGCGCGCGCGGCGGGCGCCGAATCTTCGTTCGCCGCGACAGTACCGAGATCCACGGGCGGCTCGCCGAGCTTCACGTGGAACGTCTTCTTCTGGCCGAAGCGCATCGCCTCGAGGTCCACGACGTCGCCAGGTTTGTGGCCGCGGATGATTCGCTGCAGCGTGCTCACCTGATCGACGACCTTGCCGTCCGCCGAGACGATAATGTCACCAATCTCGAGACCGGCCTTCTGACCTGGGCTGTCGTTCTCGGGACTGAAGCCCTGCACCTTGGCGCCGCCCGGCTGCGCCATCCCCGCGGCCTTTGCGTCGGCCGGTGTGGGATCGAGGAGCGAGACGCCCACGACCGCCCGACGGATCTTCCCGAACTTGATCAGGTCGTCCATCACCTGCTTGGCGAGCGTGATCGGAATCGCGAAGCCGTAGCCGGCGTAGTAACCCGTACCACTGGCGATCGCGCTGTTGATGCCGATGACTTCACCGTGGATGTTGAGCAGCGGACCACCCGAGTTGCCGGGGTTGATCGCAGCGTCCGTCTGGATGTAGTCGGTGATCGCGTACGGATTGCGGTTGTTTGGATTGAGAAGACCGGGCGCCGTGCGTCCCTTGGCGCTCACGATGCCGGCCGTGACCGTGAAGTCGAGCTGCAACGGGTTGCCGATGGCGAGCACCCACTGGCCGACGCGCGCGCGGGCGTCGTCGCCGAGGCTAAGTGTCGGCAAGTTGGTTGCGTCGATCTTGATGACGGCGACGTCGGTCGTCGAATCGCGACCGATGACCTTGGCAATGAACAGACGCTTGTCGAACAGCGTGACGCTCACGCGGTCGGCGTCGGCGACGACGTGATTGTTCGTGAGGATGTAACCGTCGTTGGAGACGATGAAGCCGGAGCCGCTGGCCTCTTCGGGTGTGTCGTCGGGCCGGAGGTCGCGACCATTGCCGCCGTCGAACTGACGGAAGAGGTCCTCGAGGCCGGGCGGCAGCTGGCCACCGCTACGCCCGCGGAGTCGCGCATTCCCCTTCGGCTTGTTAAAACGTTCGGTCGCGATCGAGACGACGGCTGGTCGCGCGTGGTCGGCGACTGCCTCGAATGCCGATTCCATATCGGCAGCTGGAGCCACTTGGGCCGCGGTCGGCTTGGTCGCATTGCTCGAGCCGACCCGACCCTGGGCCCAGCTGAAGCGGGTCAGGTCGAAGCCTGACGCGAAGACAAGCCCGCAAAGGAAGGCTACGACGATCGCAGCGCCGAACCGTGCCCGTGAGTAACGAATGGACATAGAGGGTGTTTCCTACTTAGAAATGAAGTTGACTTTGCGGTCGTACCCGCTGGCCCCGCGCAAGTTTCGCGCGCTCAGGCCGCCGGCACAACTGCGGATGCGACGGTCGGGCTGGTTTCGCCAACCAAACCCTGCATGTGTCACGCATGAGGCGGCCCACGGTTTCTCGCGGAACGCAGGCATAACGAAATCTTTACGAAATGCGGGCGATGGGCGGTCGGCGATGGGCGGTCGACGAATCGACTCGTGACTCACCAATAACGCCCATCGCCCATCGCCCATCGCCCATCGCCCATCGCCTTACTTCTTGTTCTCGTCGACGATCTCGTAATCGGCTTCGACGACGTCCTCGTTCGGCGCTTGCCCGGTGCCGGTAGAACCCGGCTGGCCGGCGGTGGGTTCGGTCGGGCCGGCATCGCCTGTTGGCCCGGTCGAGCCCTGACTCTGCGCGTAGAAGGACTGACCTGCCTCGCTGAAGGTACGGTTCAGGTCTTCCTGCGCCGCCTTGATCTCGTTCATGTCGTCGCCGCGAAGCGCCTTCCGGGCGCGCTCCACAGCCGCGTCGAGCTTCGCCTTGAGGTCAGGCGACAGCTTGTCCGACCACTCCTTGGCGTTTTTCTCGACCTCGTAGGTCATGCTGTCGAGACGGTTCCGCGTGTCGATCTCCTCGCGGCGGGCTTTGTCGGCCGTCGCGTTCTTCTCGGCGTCCTTCACCATGCGATCGATGTCGGAATCCGAGAGACCGCTCGACGCCTCGATGCGGATCTTCTGTTCCTTGCTCGTCGCCTTGTCTTTGGCGGAAACGTGCAGGATGCCGTTGGCGTCGATGTCGAAGGTCACCTCGATCTGCGGCATGCCGCGCGGAGCGGGCGGAATGCCCGTGAGCTGGAACTTGCCGATCGTGCGGTTGTCCCTGGCCAGCTCACGTTCACCCTGCAACACATGGATCTCGACGGTCGTCTGGTTGTCGTCGGCCGTGGAGAACGTCTCCGACTTCTTGGTCGGGATCGTCGTGTTGCGCGGGATGAGCACAGTCGTGACGCCGCCAAGCGTCTCGATGCCGAGCGACAGCGGCGTGACGTCGAGCAACAGTACGTCCTTCTGCTCGCCGGTGAGCACCGCGCCCTGGATCGCGGCGCCGATCGCCACGACTTCGTCCGGGTTCACGGACCGATTGGGCTCCTTGCCGAAGTAGTCCTTGACGATCGTCTGGATTTTCGGGATGCGCGTCGAGCCGCCGACGAGAATGACTTCGTCGATGTCCTTGGGCTCGAGCCCCGCGTCCTTGAGCGCTTTCTTCATCGGCTCGAGCGTGCGCTGGATGAGGTCATCCACGAGCTGCTCGAATTTCGCGCGACTGAGATTGTAGTTGAGGTGCTTTGGGCCGCTCTGGTCCGCGGTGATAAAGGGGAGGTTGATGTCGGTCGACATCGTGCTCGACAGCTCCATCTTGGCCTTCTCAGCGGCTTCCTTGAGGCGCTGGAGCGCCATCGGGTCCTTGGAGAGGTCGATGCCCTGATCGCGCTTGAACTCGCCGACGATCCAGTCGATGACGCGCTGATCGAAGTCGTCGCCGCCCAGGTGGGTATCGCCGTTCGTGGATTTCACCTCGAACTGGCGCGAGCCCTCGACATCATAGAGTTCGAGGACGGAGATGTCGTATGTACCACCCCCGAGATCGAACACTGCCACCTTTTCATCTTTCTTCTTGTCGAGGCCGTAGGCGAGTGCCGCGGCGGTCGGCTCGTTGATGATGCGGAGGACGTCGAGGCCGGCAATTTTGCCAGCATCCTTTGTGGCCTGGCGCTGGGCATCATTGAAGTACGCCGGAACGGTGACGACGGCCTTGGTCACCGAGTGGCCGAGGTAGTCCTCGGCGGTCTGCTTCATCTTCTGAAGGATCATCGCCGAGATCTCCGGGGCCGTATAGCGCTTGCCCTGAACCTCGACGGTGGCCAAGTCGCCCTGCCCGGACACCACTTTATAAGGAACGCGCTTGATCTCGTCGGGGACCTCGCTCATGCGGCGCCCCATGAAGCGCTTGATCGAAAAAACGGTGTTCTGGGGGTTGGTGACCGCCTGACGCTTGGCGACCTGGCCGACGAGCCGCTCGCCGTCCCGGGTAAAGCCAACGACAGATGGGGTCGTCCGCCCGCCCTCGGCGTTCGGGATCACGACCGGATCGCCGCCTTCCATGACAGCGACGACGGAGTTCGTGGTTCCGAGATCGATACCGATGACTTTGTCGGCCATTGCTTCCTCTGTGAGTCCGTGTTGGGCGCGCCGGTTTCGGGCGGCGCGAGTTCGGAGGGGAGGGAGGCAAGACGGGGACCTTCCTTTTGCGCCAACTTGGCAGGAAAACGGTGTGGCGGATTGGGGCTCTCTGCCGGGATGCGCTGCTGAACTACCTAAACGCAGAGACGCGAAGCCGCGGAGGCGCAGAGGGATTCCGCGTGCCGTTACGGTGCCTCACGCTACGAGCCGGGATTCTCTTGGGAAAAGACGCTCAGTACGCCGCTATTCGCCTCCCGAGCGGCAGTTCCCAAGAAAAGTTCGTCCGGGCGAGCGGTGAGCGGAGGCGTGAGTGTCCCGGATACGCTCTGCGCCTCCGCGGCTCAGCGTCTCTGCGTTTAGGTAGTTCAGCAGCGCGTCCCGGTAGAGTGGCCGCCGACGCCGCCCCGGAACATGGCGCGACAAACCCGGACCGATTACCTCTCATCGCGCGGCACCAAC
>DATMHK010000047.1:0-27940 GCA_035554995.1 Gemmatimonadaceae bacterium | reverse complement strand
CGACGATGATCGTGCTTGGACTCGGCGTCACCGCGACGTTGACGACTATTCCCTGCTCGATACGGAACTTGATCGGCAGCGTTTTTCCGTCGACGAGCGCGATGTCGTCGCCGGTCGTCACATTCTTGGCCGAGCCGTTCGTCAGAATCTGAACGTCCGCCGACCCGACGATGGCGCCGAACAGCGACGCCACGATCCGGTACGTGGCGCCGACGGTGAGCGCGAACTGATCGGTGTGCCAGTTCACGATGTACAGCGAGCTCGCCGCATCGACACGCACGGTTTCGGAGCCCGGACCTGTGGTCGTCGTGAACGTGGCGACCACCGGTTGCTCGCATCCCGACCCGTTCCACTGACAGATGTCGACGCGTGGCGACACCGCGGGGTCGAACGTCCCGGTGACCGCGGGGCTTTTGACCATTGGCGCAAGCCAGAAGAAATGCGGGTTCCCGGAATGCGCCCCATCGACAATCGAGAGCGTCGGCGTACGTGGCGACAGCAACGTTCGGCTCGACTCGCTACACGCAATGGCGATCAGGACGACGCTAAGAATGCACAACCTCGCGATGGCGCGGCGCCATGTTCCTCGGATATTGTTCATTTGAGTGTTCTCAATTGTGCGAGCCTGCGGTGACCTCGAGCTCGCTGGTTTCTATTTCTCGGCGTTTTTTTCGAGGACGTTCGAGCGGATGGAGAACCCGGCGATTACCTGCCCGCGCGAGAAGCCGGGCACGGTCGCGGCACGCGGGAAGGAGTAGAACGTCACGCCGCCGCTAATCTGGGCGAATTGCAGTTCGAGCCCGGCCTCATATCCGGAAAAGCTCTCTTTGCTCGTGCCGAGCATTGCCTGGCGCTGGAGGGCGTGCGATTCGCCGGCGACGTCGCCGTGAATCAGCCGACGTGAGAACCCGAAGACGAGTCCCGCGGCGACTGGCTTTTCATCGAAGGTCTGGCTGATCAGCGTGTAGCCGACGCCGACGCCGAATCCGATCGGGACGACGGAAACTGCTTCTGCCGGCTCGGCTCCCGCCGCCGGGAGTGACCACACGGAGCTCGACACCGTACCGTAAGCGCGAGCCTTGAGACGATCGCCGCCCACCACTTCACGAACAAGGCGCGGGAGCCTCGCCTGGCGCGCGCAGCCGAAGAAGCTGGCGAACGACCGCCGCCATTCGAACAAGCCTGCCGTGAGAGCCTTGCCCGATCCGGGAGTGAGCAGCGAGGCGCCGAATCCGTCGCGAACGGTGTCTGTCTTCGCCGCGATGTTGATCTGGCTGGAGAACGACCAGGTCGACGACAGGCGAGAGATCCCGAGTGCACCGGAGGTCGCGGTCGAGTTGGAGCTGTCTTTGCCGCCGGTAAGTGCGCCACTGAGAAAGACCGCGGTGTTGGCGATCGTCGGTTGAGCGCACGCATTCTGAGCGGGCGGAGCGCCGCCGGCGGCGAATGTCTGTAGCGTTTGTGCACTTGCGCCCTGGGTGAGCGCCATGATCGACAGTGCGACAGCCGCGGGACGGGCGAAGCGAATGAGCGTTGTCATATGAGGAAGGGGTTGAAGGGGGTCTGTTGCGCTGCAGGTGGGTCAGCTCACGCCGCCGTTGGCGACGAATCGCGTGAACGTCTTTAGTGGGCGCGGAGTATCCACTCGTAGAACGAGGGCGTCGGCGTCGGCCTGTGTCGTCAGGATCGCGCGCGCCGGCACGACAGACGCTGCCGGGAGCCGTATGCCGCTGCCAATGACGGCCTTTCGTCCGACGTACGACCGCGTGCCGATGAAGCACCGGTCGCCGATCGATGCGTCGTGGTCGAGAACCACTTCGTGATCGATGAGCGTGTGACGGCCGACAGACACATTGATTCCGAGCGCGGCGCCGACGCCGACCTCCGAGTCCGCGCCGATGTCAACACCAGGCGCGATCATCGTCAGATGACCGATCATCGTGCCCGCCCCAATCTTCACGGGGAGCACGATGATCTTGCCGTTCTTGAGGCACATGTTCGGCGAGATCGTCGCCTTGTTCGACAGGTATGCGCCCTTCCCGATCGACAAGAGCGGCAGGTCGCGAAGCCAGGTGTCCGGATAAGTCTGGAAGTCCAGACTTCCCCGGTAGCCGAACAGCCGGAACACGACCCGCTTGGCGAGCGGAATCGTGAGCACCGCGTGGTACAGCGGCCCGCAGTAGTAGAGCGCCGTCCAGCACAACGCGTAGAGGCGTCGTGGGCCGTAGATGCGGTGGCCGAGCGCGCGGGGGTAGCGGCCCGGCACGATCGACGTGCGCGTCAGCCGCGACAACAGCGCGGCGGTGAGCACGTACCCGACGCAATAGATGGCCGGCAGCAGCATGAGTGCCACGACGCCCGAGATCACCGACGGCGCCATCGCCGCGAACAGGCCCGCCGCCGCGAGCGGCAACCCGGTGATCAGAATCAGGTACGTCGGCACGAGCACGCGCGTCATGAGCGCGCGACCGCGTGATGTGGATTCCTGCATCGAAGCCTCCGTCGTCAGAGTCCATCGCGGTGTGAACACGCGATCAATGTCCGACGCCGGCGTCGTCCGGCCGTGTCATCAGCGTTTCGCGTCCGTCCCGCGAGCGTCCCCTCCCCGCACGCGCTTACAGCGTTGGCGCGGGCCGACTACCTTCGTGGCGTGCATTCCGAACAAACGACCGCGCTCACACTGCGCGTTTTGGGCGGTCTGGAGGTCGCAGGCTCCGCCGGCGCCGAGACCCTTGCGACCCAACCAAAACGCGCCGCGCTTTTCCTGTATCTCGCCGTGGCACGGCCCAGCGGCTTCCACCGGCGCGATCGGCTCGTCACGCTCTTCTGGCCCGAACACGATCAGGAGCACGCTCGAGCCGCGCTTCGCAAAGCGCTTCACGCGCTTCGTCAGGCCGTCGGCGACGATGTCGTGGTCACGCGCGGCGATGAGGAGATTGGCCTGAGCTCGAGCGTCTGGTGTGACGCAACGGCCTTTCTCAATGAAGCGAAACAGGAGCATTACGCGCGCGCGCTCGAGCTATACCGCGGCGATCTCATGACCGGGTTTTTCGCCGACGCTCCCGGGTTCGAGCGATGGCTCGAAGAGGAGCGCGTCTTTTTCCGCGAGACGGCAGGGTCGTGTGCTTGGGCGCTCGCCGAGCGGTACGTCACGAGCTCGGACCTGACGTCGGCCACCCGCTGGGCGCGACGCGCCGTCAACCTTGCCCCAAACGACGAGCGGCGTCTGCGAAAGGCGCTTTCCCTGCTCCATCAGGCCGGCGACCGGGCCGGCGCGGTGAAACTGTTCGAGGATTTCGCGCGACGCCTTCACGCCGAACTCGACGTCGAACCGTCGCACGAAACCCAGGCGCTCATCCGACAAATCCGCGGCAGATAGATTTCATCTACGTTCCGAACCTCGGGAGCTTCGCGTGTCACGTCGATCAATCGCTTTGGTCCTTTTTGCCGCCGCGTGCGGTGGCTCCAATCGCCCCTCCGTATCTCCGCCGCCAGCTAGCGGTGGCACCGTGTGGCCCGATGAAGGTCCACCGACGTGGGCGCCGCGTCCGACGGAAACCGCGATCACGGCGAACGACCTTCGCACCCGTCTCTATGGTTTCGCCGATGATTCAATGCTGGGTCGGCGCATTGGCGAACCTGGCAACTATAAAGGAACGGGCTATATCGCCAACGAGTTCAAGCGACTCGGACTGAAGCCGGCCGGCGACAACGGGACATACTTTCAAAACCTTCCCTACGGGCCGAGCGGCTTCGACATCAACGCGTCCAAGCTCATCGTCGCCGGTAAGCCGCTCGCGCCGCGCACCGACTGGGTGCCCGTCGTGCCCACCGCAGCGAACGGGGTCGGCGCCAGCGCCAGCCTCGATAACGTGCAGGCCATTTACGCCGGCCGGTTCGGCGATACGACGACGCTGGACCCGGCCGTCTTCCGAGGGAAAATCGCGGTCCTAACGGCAACGCCGGCGCAAGCGGGCCTGGCCGGCGGAGGACGCGCCGCGCAGCCAATGCTCCGCTGCGATTCGTTGCCGAACAAGTTCGGCGCCGAAGCCGCCGCGCGGGTCGAGGCGCAGCAGCGAGCGGATAGCGCCGCCCGCGCAGGCGGTCGTGGCGGCCGTGGTGGCGGCGCCGGTGGTGCCCCTCGTGATACGCGCGCTCAACGCGCCGGCGCGGTAGGCATCCTGTACATCGCGCTCGTCGACACGACGGGCCGCGGCGCGTTCAACAGCCGAATGGGAATGCAGGTCACCCCGGCGCCGGGCTCGCTCCCCAGCGCCGCGATCACGCGCACCGCCGCGGAGAATTTATTCGGCAAGAGCGCCGATCAGCTCACCGTCGGCGCTGTGAGCCAGCCAGTCACGGCGCAGTGGAACTACGCGTTCCGCATGTCCGACACGCCCGCCCGCAACGTGATCGCGATTCTTCCGGGATCCGATCCGGCGCGCGCGAGCGAATACGTGCTCGTCGGCGCGCACAACGATCACGTCGGCGTCAACACCACCGTCGTCGACCACGACTCCTTGCGCGCGGTGAACATGGTGACGCGACGCCAGGGCGCGAACGATCCTGTCTGTCGTCCGACGGACGACCAGTGGAAACAGATCAATTCCATGATCGCGCGCGCGCGCAGCATTCGTCCGCCGCGACGCGATTCGATCATGAACGGCGCCGACGATGACGGATCGGGAACGGTGATCATGCTCGAGGTCGCGGAGCGCTTCGCCGCCGAGAAGCCGGCGCGGTCGATCATCTTCATCTCGCACCAGGGCGAGGAGGCGGGGCTGCTCGGCTCTCGCTGGTTCACCGATCATCCGACCGTACCGCTCAACCAGATCGCCGCCGCGTTGAACATGGACATGGAGGCGAAAGGCCGTGCCGATCAGGTCATCAACGGCGGGCCGAGCTCGATTCAAACACTCGGGTCGCGTCGCCTATCGCGTGAGTTCGGCGACATCATCGACTCCGTTGCGACGAACGGAGAGGTGAAGATCGCGATCGATCACACGTGGGATGTTCCGGCGAATCCGATGAACCGGTTCTGCCGCAGCGACCAGGTGAACTACGTCCGCCACAACGTACCCGTCACGTATTTCTCGACCGGGTACGCGTACGACTATCACCAGCAGACCGACGAGCCGCGCTACGCCGACTATGACCACATGGCGAAGATCGGCCACTTCATCCACGACATCATGTGGACCATCGCCAATCGTCGCGACAGGCCCGCGATCACGGGGCCTGATCCGAATTATCCGTCCTGCGGCCGGTGAGTCTTTCCTCGGCGTCGCCGCACGGCGACGCCGAGTCCGACGAGTCCGGACCCGAGGAGCACGATCGTGCTGGGCTCGGGCGTGACGGTCAGCGTGTTGATCGTCTCGGTGTTGATTGGATAGGTCGGGCCGTCGCCGGTCCAATCGTGCGGATCGTTGGGATCGTCGTTGTTGGTCTCGCCGCCACCACCGGCTCCGCCAACGTCTTGGACTCCACTGTCGACAAGCAAGTCCCCAACTGCTCCGCCTCCCCCCTCGCCGGCGGTGTTCCCGGTTGAACCAGTCGTGCCGCCTTGCGGCGAACAACTCGTAGTCCCGTAGGTGGGAGTCGGCTGGTAAACCCAGCCGCCGCTGCTCAGGGTGAATCCGGACCCGCCCACATAGACGCCGCCGATACTCGGCACGAGCGGTCCCGGCGAGACCCAACCAATAGTACCGCAGTTCAGGCCATAGCCCGAGTATGAACCGGACACGTAGCCTATCGACTGTGCGTTCGCCGAAGGTGCGAAGAGAGCCATGGCGAGCGATGTCAGGAGCCCGGCCCGGGCTAAGATCGAGGCGGTCTTGCGATTTGATCCGGACTGCATTGTCCCTCTTTGAGTTAGTCGCTGGATGATGCCGGTCTGACGATGTCGGCTTCCCTGTGACAGCGGCCTGAGCAAAGGCAATCCATATACCAACCTCGGCCATTCCGTCTTATCGGTCGATTTGCCGGGTTATGGCCGGGCCGGCGCATCGACTGTTGCATTTCGCACGGGACATGTTGGCAGACCTCGGCCTGCCGAACGGTGCTGGTGCCACAGAAAACCGCGGTGTTGCGGCACCGAAGCGACACCTGTGAACCCGTGCCGTAGTCTGTTTCGGTGGGCCCTCTCGACCCGGTCCGGGTGCAAATGGGCGACGAATCGCGTAAGATCCCCCGTCACCCACCCGAGTCGAGGACGATGCGCACAACGCGCCTTCTATTGTTGTCTCTCGCCGCCGCGGCGGGATTCCCGGGCGCCGCCGCAGCCCAGGGATCCGATCGCGAAACCATTCTCGCGACCGTTCAGAAGGTCTTTGACGCCATGCGAACGCGGGACACCGCGCTCCTCTCGCAGGCCTTCGATAGCACCGCGCGCCTCGTCGGCGTATCGAACCGCGGAACGCCGAGCGTGAGTCTCACCGCGGCATCACAGTTCGGGGCGGCGATTGCGCGTGCTCCAGCGGGCGACGTGTGGAACGAGCGGATCTACGATCCCGAAGTGCGCATCGACGGCAACGTCGCGCAGGTGTGGGCCTATTACACCTTCCACCGCAACACCACTTTCAATCACTGTGGCGTCGACGCGTTCATGCTGGTGAAAGTCGGAACGACGTGGAAGATCACTCAACTCGCGGACTCGCGTCGCACGGAAGGGTGCACGCACCAAAATCCGTGAGTCGTTACGAGCGCACGGGGGTACGTCACTTGACTCATGACGCGGCGCCCGTCTGTTCGGCGAAGATCTGTACCAGGTGCACCAGCGTCTCCGTCGTCTTCTCGAGTCCGCGCCGCGAGTTGAACTCGATCTTGCTGTGAAAGTTGTGGCCGCCGGTGAAGACGTTCGGGCACGGCAGGCCGCGGAACGTGAGCTTCGAGCCATCCGTGCCGCCGCGAATGGGAAGCATGAAGGGCTCAACGCCGGCGCGACGCGCCGCCTCGAAGGCGTTGCGCGTCAGCTCGGGATGGTGCGCGAGCACCTCTTTCATGTTCTTGTAGTTCTCTTTGACATCGATGCGCACCGCCACGCCGGAGTACTCCCGCTCGATGTCGGCGGCGAGATCGCGCAACAGTCGCTCCTTGGCGTCCAGACCCGTGAGCTCGAAGTCGCGTAAGAGAACTTTGACGCTCGACTCCTCGACGTCGGCCACGCCGGCGTAGGGATGGACGAAGCCGACGCGATCTTCCGTGGTTTCCGGGAGCATGTCGTCCGGCAGGCGCAACACGAAGTCCGCCAAGGCGTAGATCGAGTTCACCATGACGCCTTTCGCGGTGCCCGGGTGCGTGTTCTTGCCGCGGAAGACGATCGTCGCCAGTCGGGCGCTCCAGGTCTCGTCACTGATCTCGCCGAGCGGACCGCCATCCACTGTATAGGCGAAGCGCGCGCCGAATGCGTCGACGTCGAACTTGTCGATCCCGCTCCCGATCTCCTCGTCGGCCGTGAACCCGATCCTGAGCGTGCCGTGCGGAATCGAAGGATTCCGCGCCAGCCAATCGACGAGTGTCATGATCGCCGCGACACCGGCCTTGTCGTCGGAGCCGAGGAGCGTCGTCCCGTCGGTGGTGATGATGTCGTCGCCGATCATGCCGGCCAGCGCGGGATTCTGCGCCACGGTGATCACCTGCGATGGATCGCCGGGCAGCGCGATGTCGCCGCCACGATAATCCCGATGCACGATGGGCTTTACGCCGGCGCCGCTTACCGCCGGCGAGGTATCGACGTGCGCGAGGAGCCCGATAGCCGGAACCTCCCTCGCATTCGCGGGGAGGTTCGACGGGATCGTCGCGTAGATCATGCAGTGTTCGCTGAGCCTTACGTCCTCGGCACCGAGGGATCGTAGCTCGTCCACCAGCTGCTTCGACAACGCCCATTGCGAATCGGTGCTCGGCGTCGTCGAACTGTCTTCAAGCGACTGGGTGTCGACGCGCACGTATCGCAGGAAACGATCGACGACGGACTCGCTCGGTGGGTTCATTGGCTGGAGAGTGCGGCGACGCCGGTCACCGGACCAAGTCGGCGCCTGCGGCTGAGAACGCCCGCCGATACAAGCGTGATGAGCAACGCGACGGGAAGGGGCTCGACGAATGTAACCGCGACATTGACCAGCGGATTCTTCTCGTAAAGCTCCGCGAACTGTTTCATGTCGGCGAGCTGCTTGTCGATTTCTGCCTGGGTCGCCCCCTTCGCCTTCGCCTGATCGACCTTATAGGCCTGGTACTTCGTGAAGAAATCCGGGGTGATCTTGTAGTAGATGACTTCCCAGGTCGCGACGTAGCACGCCGAGGCGACGACGGTGATGAGGGACCCGATGGCGAGGGCCCGACCGAAGCTGATGCGCCCACCGCCGACGTTGTCTCGATACGACCTGATCCCGAAGAAGATCAACAGGAAGGCAACCACCATCGATGTGTAGCCGAGGATCTCGGCGCGATCGAATCCGATCCCGTTCTCGAGCGGAATCGTCACCAGCATCATGACCGACAGAATCGCGCCGGCGATCAGGCCGAACGTCCAGACTGTTTTCCTCATGGAATCGCTCCGTGTTGGGGTTGACGAGCGGCGCGACGATACCCCAGTTCGGCTGAAACGCGCATCACCCGAACGGGTGATTTTCGGCTTTGGACACGAAAATCACCCATTCAGGGGATGAGCCGGGCGTCCTTCGCCCGCTGAACCACCTGCGTCCGGCGCTTGGCGTCCAGCTTTTCGAACAGCCGGCTCGAATGTGTCTTCACCGTGTTCTCGCTGACGAACAGCTTCTCGGCGATCTCGCGGTTGCTCATACCGGCCGCGATGTGCTCCAGGATCTGCAGCTCCCGCGGCGTGATCCCGAGCTGCTCCAGGCGCGCGGCGTCGGGAACGAACGGTCCGGCGGACGCAACCACGGGAACCTCTCGCACGACGACACGGTCGCGGCGACCAGTGATTCGGAGCCCGAGCCAAATCCCGAGGCCCGAGAAGAGGAGCGCCACGAGGCCACCGTATACCTCGATGGAATGCTCCACGACGAGGTAGCGGTACTCGATCAACTTGAGACCCGCGATCAGGACGCCGCCGAGGAGACCGTAGATAAGAATGGTTTTCCGCACGGCGTGAAAATCGTCCCGACATACCCGACGCCGCTAGGTTTGTCGCATGAACGTGCGAGAGGCCATTCGGGCTCGGCGGTCGATCAAGCGCTTCGACCCGCGGCCCGTGACCCGCGAGGACATCGAAGCGCTGCTCGAGGCGGCGGCGCTCGCGCCGAACCACAGGCTCACGCAGCCCTGGCGTTTTTACGTTCTTGGCCCGGAAGCACGGTACGCGTACGGGCTAGCGCTCGGTGAGAGGAAGGCACGAAAGCTGGATGACCCGGACCGAGCCCGTGTTCTTCGCGATACCGTGGCGCAGGAACATCGCGATCTTCCGCTGATGATCGCCGTCGGGGTGGTGAACGCGGACGATCCCGAGATCCGCGAGGAGGATTACGCCGCGACGATGATGGCGGTGCAGAACGTCGCGCTCGCTGCCGTGGACCTCGGTCTGGGGACGCACATCAAAACGGGTGGCGTCATGTCGGATCCCGCGGCTCGTGCCGCCGCGGGTGTGCGCGACAACGAACGCATCGTCGCGATCGTGAACGTGGGTACGCCGCTAGAGACTCCGCCGGAAAAACGCCGCGAGCCAGCGTCGAGCTTCACGAACTGGATTCCCTGATTGCCGGATTGGTGCACCGATCGTAGAGTGGTTCGTCGACGACGTCGTCGCGCGAACGTGATCGGTCATTTCCAAATTCGGAGAACTGTCATGATTCGACAAGGACGCGCACTCGGCTTCGTTGTGCTCGCGGCGATGGTGCCGACGATGATATTCGCTCAAACGGGAACGGTGGCTGGCAGAGTGGTCGGCGCCGGTGGAGAGGTTCTGCCCGGTGCATCGGTCGCGGCGACGGGCACCGCGCGCGGCGCGATCGTCCGCGGTGACGGAACGTACTCGCTCGCGCTTCCGCCGGGCCGATACGAGGTTCGGGCGCGCCTCCTCGGCTACGCATCGGCCGCCGAATCGGTAACGGTCGCCAGCGGCGCGACGGCGACAATCAACTTCACACTGCAAAAGGCGGCGACGACCCTCGAAGCGGTCGCCATACTCGGCACACGCGGCGAAGAACGCACGGTGATCTCGGCGCCCGTTCCGATCGATGTCTTGTCGACGACGGACATTCAGCTCACCGGCCGCACAGAAACCGCCCAGATCATTCAGGCCGTGGCGCCGTCGTTCAATTTCCCGCGCACGTCGATCGGCGATGGTACTGACCACATTCGTCCAGCGACGTTGCGCGGTTTGGCTCCAGATCAAACGCTCGTCCTCGTGAACGGACGGCGACGCCACACGAGCGCGCTGGTGAACGTGAACGGATTCGTCGGCCGCGGTTCAGAAGCTGTCGACCTGAACGCGATCCCGGCGAGCATGATCGATCACATCGAGATACTGCGCGACGGCGCGGCGGCCCAGTACGGCTCGGACGCGATCGCGGGCGTGCTGAACATCGTGCTCAAGAACTCCGCCGGCGCCTCGTTCATGGGCGAGCTTGGCGAGAACGTGACGACCTACAATCGCGACGCGACGTCGCAGACGGCGTTTCCCGCGCAAATGTCTCCCGTCTCGGCGCACGACGGACGCGTGGCGCAGTCGGCGCTCAGTTACGGATGGACGGTCGGCGACAACGGGTTCTTCAACGTCTCCGGCGAGATCCGCGATCGGCAGGGAACGAATCGGACGCTGCCTGACACGCGACAGCAGTACTTCGCGGGGGATCCGCGCAACAGCAACCCGCCGCAGATCAATCACTGGCAGGGCGATTCATACAACCACGATGTCGTCGGCTTCTTCAATGCTGGTCGGACGCTCGACAACGGCATCGAGCTGTACGGCTTCGGGGGCCTCAGTAAGAGGCATGGGTCGTCGGCCGGCTTTTGGCGCCGGTCGCTCGACGACCGAACGCTGCGGAACCTCTACCCCGATGGCTTCCTCCCCTTCATCAAGTCGAAGATCGTTGACGGGTCGTTCTCCGGCGGCTTGAAGGGCAACGCCGCGGGTTGGAGGTGGGATCTCGGAACGGTCTACGGCCGCAACACATTCGACTTCACGATCGACAACTCGGCCAACGTTTCGCTCGGACCGACCTCGAAGACGACGTTCGATGCCGGGCAGCTTGCGTTCGGGCAATCCACGACCTCGCTCGATCTCTTCCGTGAAGTCTCCAGTCCGTTCGCGTCGCCGATTCGGGTGGCCGTCGGCGGAGAGTTCCGTGACGACATGTACAAGATCACTCCCGGCGAGCCCGACTCGTATCTCAACGGCGGCGTGAAAGTGCTCGACGCCAGTGGCGAGCCGACGACACGTTTGGCGGCCGTGGGCTCGCAGGTCTTTCCAGGTTTCCAGCCGACCGACGCCGGATCGCATTCGAGAACGAACACGGCGGCCTACGTCGATCTCGAGAGTGACCTGACTCGCCAATTCTTGCTGGGCGTCGCGGGGCGGTTCGAGCACTACAGCGACTTCGGATCGACGTCGACAGGAAAGGTCTCGGCGCGCTTCGAGCCCGTGTCGCGGTACGCTTTGCGCGGCGCGATCAGCTCCGGATTTCGCGCGCCATCACTCGGCCAAGAGTTCTTCTCTTCGACGGCAACGAACTTCATTGCGGGGCAGCCGTTCGACATTCGGACGTTTCCGGTGGCGACGGCCGAAGCGCGACTTCTCGGCGCGAGCGATCTCAAGCCGGAGCGTTCGGTAAACTACAGCGCCGGCGTGGCGATGGAGCCGTTTGGTTCCCTGGCGCTCACCGTGGATTTCTATCGCATCATCATCAAGAATCGCATCGTCCTCTCGGACAACTTCACAGGGACGACGATTCAGCAATTGTTCGCGTCGACTGGGTCGACAGCGGCGGGTGGACGATTCTTTACGAACGCCATCGATACGCGGTCGAATGGCGTGGACGTCGTCGCCAACTACGGTTGGACCTTCTCCAATCAATCGGCGCTCAAGCTCACGGGCGGCTACAACAACAACACGATCAAGGTCACCCACGTCGATTCGACGCCGGCCAATCTCAAAACATTCCAGGAAACGCTGTTCGGTCGGGTCGAGCGCACGCGCATCGAACAGGGCAATCCGCGCGACAACGCGTTCGTTTCGGCGAATTACGATCTCGGCCGCCTCGGCCTGACGACGCGCCTGCAGCGGTACGGGAAGGTGACGGTCGCCGGCGCAACGCCGACGAACACCACCGGCACACTCGACCAGACATATGCCGCCAAGACACTGACCGACGTGAGCGGATCGTACACGCTTCGGCGATATACGCTGACGCTGGGCGCCGACAACGTCTTCGACGTGTATCCCGATCGGAATTTGAACCCCGGCGATCCGGCGACTGGAAACGGGGGCATCTCGAATTTCGGCATCTTCCCGTACGCCGGCATCTCACCCTTCGGCTTCAACGGGCGGTTTGTGTACACGAAGTTGTCGATCACGATGCGCTGAACGAGCGCGCGCATCATTTTGAGAGCGTGGGAATTCGTCGCGGGCTTCTCGCTCTCACCGTTCCGTGGTACGCCGCCGCACAAGCGCCGGCGCGCGTAGTCGTTCATGTTCGGGATACGTCGCGCGCGCCGGTACAAGGGGCGGAAGTGGCGGTGATGCACGGATTGAACGACGCGCGCGCCGTTGTGATGACGGACGATCGCGGGCGCGCGGTGCTATCACTCTCCCATTTGGAGCCGGACGCCGACTACGGGTTGATCGTTCGGAAGATCGGCTTCGTGCGAGCCGACCGATTCTTTCGCGGGAATCACGACTCGCTCGCCTTCGACATTGTGCTCCAGCCTGTCGTGCGCGAGCTGGAGACGGTAATCGTCACCGCCGAAGAGGACATCAAGCGAAAGAGCTATCACATCGACGCCGACGAGATCGAGAGGAGCTCGGCGGTGCTGATCGACGCGACGGATATTTTGGCGAAGATCAAGCCCGACATGATCTGCGGGCGCAACTGCAGCCCAATGGCGTCCACGCAGGTGAAGAGCACGGTTCGCAAATGTCCCACCCTCGCTTTCGCGCCACCCCGATTGAAGTGTCCGGATGACGACAAGCCGCCGTCGATCGAGACCAACGTGTGGGTGAACGGCCGCCGCATTCGCCTGATGCCTCCTGACGCGATGGCCGTCGCCCGTCAGCATGGCGTTCTCGCGGGCTTATCGCCGGGCTCGATGACCGTATTGAGTGAGATCAAGCCGGAACACATCGCCGAAATGACCTATGTCGACGAGATGGACAGTTCGGTCGGTTTGATTGGTAGCGAGGGCGGCCTCTTCGTGGTGCTCAAGCCCAACGTGGTGTACGAGCCCGGGCGCGAATCATATGTCATGGCGACGGTGCCCGAAACGCCGAAGCCGGCCGCGATCCCCGCTTACCGCCTTCGTATTCTCGGCGTGTTCGACGGTAATACGGGCGAGCCGATCGAGGGCGCGTTAGTCACCGACGTGACGACGGGAACGCGCGCACGCACCACGGTCACCGGTACCGTGAGCCTCGCGTTCCTGCCGGAAGGCGGGACGCCGCTTCGCATCACGAAGACCGGCTACGATGACCTTACGATCGGCGTCGAGATCGCGCCGGCGAAGGTCGAACCGATCACGCTCGTATTGGTGAAGCGGCGTCCGAATCCTTCGGACTAATTGCTGTCGTCGAGCCAGGGATCGCGCGACATCCAGTTCGCGTCGGGCGCGAAGAGGTAGACCATCGCGCCGTTGGCGAGCTTGGGCAGCAGTTCTTTCGCACGCGACGGCTCCATCGCTGGACAGCCTTGGCTGCGACCAGCTTTGTCAGCCGTGACGTAGGGCGCGCCGTGTGCGACCACGCCGCGCGCGAAAGCGTTGTCGTTGAATCCGGTCGACACACCCATCAGTCGAAGCCCGATCGACGAATACGTCTGTCCGCCGGAATGTCCGGTGAACGCGTAGAGCGCTTTCGTGACGTACAAGCCGAGCGACGTCGCCGCACTGCCGAACGCGTTCGAGAAACGCGTCGGAATACCTTTGCTGTTCGCGGCCGACCCGCGGCCCGCCGCCACGGTAAACGGTCCGTCGACAACCTTGAGCGAATTCATATCAAGCACGTACCCGCGAGGCTTGGTGCTCGGAAGGCCGTAGTCGACGAAATAGAGAAGCGGCTTTTTCACGTCGTTCGGGTGCGCCGACTTGAACGCGAAATAACTGCGAACGGCCGATTCCAGCGCCTTGGGTGTGCTCAGCGACTGAACCATCGACGCGAACGCGGTGAGCGCTCGACTCGTTTGGCTCGTCGCAACCGTGGAGTCGGGCGCGGACGCAGACGCAGCGGTCGTCGTGTGGAGGGGGACCGGCTGCGCGACAATCGGCTGCCTTTCGGGAAGGCGCAGGTTGGCGCCCGCGAACAGCACAGCGGCAGCGCCAATGAGCGTAGTCTCGAGGAGTCGTTGTGAGGTCATCATCCTACTACACTAGGGGTGGGAAGGAGTTGCGGCTACGAGAGTTAGACGACTGACGACCGAAAATGTTAGGAAGCGAGCCCAGGTGCTGGAAGGGTCCCGTTCACGAGGAACGCCTGTCGCTCGAACGAAAACGTTTCGCGCGCCCACGATGCGAAATCCCGTCTGGCGAGCTCGACGAGGTCGCGGGTCGCCGTACAATACCAAGTCTCGAAATCGCGTGGTTTAGAGTTTCCGAATGCGGCCGCACTGAGTACTCCAACGTTGACCCCGCCAGGCTCCCGCGCGGACGGAAAACGGAAGAGCTCGACATTGGCCTCTCGCATTGCCGAGCCCAGCGGTTGACTTGCGTCGTATTTCGTGGGCGACGCGATCGCTCGTTTGTGCGCGTCGAATGGCGGCGCCGTGAGATCGATCCCGCGAGCGGATCGGGCGCGGACTGTGAACGCGGTGAGCTGCGTGGTCACGGACTCGAGCGGCGCGGTCGTTCCTTCGATAAATAGCAATCTGTAATAAGAGACTTCGGCAAATGCGGCACGCCGGGTCAGCGAGCCGTACCAGATCCCGCGCTCATGCCGCCGACCGAATCGCGACCCGTGACGGAGCGGCGGGTAGCGAAATGGAGTCGCGAGGAGATAGTGAAGCCGCGACGGCGTCGTGTAGGGCGGCTTCGCGCGGTCGATCAGCTCCTCGAGCAGAATCTGCTCTTCGGCGGAATCGACCAGCTTGCGCGTGGACACCTGATGCTGCGCCTCGACGACTCGCCAGGGCGAGACGCCGAGGGGGCGGACCTCAGAGGCGCCCGCGCATCGCGTCCAGATACTGGACGACATCGACGAGCCCCTCCACGGTGCGGATACGGTCGGCGGGAACGCCGGCGAGATGCGCATTCTCGGCATGGAGCCAATCGCGCGCCTTGGCGTCGTCGCCGCCGACGAGCGCGTCGAGACTCCGGTAGAGCCGGAGGAAGAGAAGCGCCAGCTCCCCTTCCTTGGTGTCCGGATCGAGACCGCGTCCGTGTTGGAGGCGGGAGACCGACGCTTCGCTCGAGCCGATGATCGCGGCGAGCTGTCTATTGCGGATGCCGATCCGGCCGGCAGCGGAGAGCAGGGCCTTGGCGAGGACTGGTGCGGGCTCGGGGCCCCGGCGGAGGGACGGCCGGATCGGGCTTGTCATCACCTGCAAGTATTATGCAGAATCCTTTCACGTGCAAGAGGCAACTACCGAGCTATTTCGTTCCCTTTGAATGCACCGCGAAAAAGGCACCTTGGGGATCGGTCAGCACGGCGACCCGGTCGCCTCCCGGGACATCCATCGGTCCGACGATCGCCTTGGCTCCCAACGCGGTCGCGCGACTGGTTGCGTCGTCGGCGGTATCGGCGACCTGGATGTAGTGCAGCCAGTAGGTGCCCGGCGCCTCCGGGGGTTTCGCCATCATGCCGCCGTAGGTAAACCGGTCGCGTCCGAACATGTGGTAGGTGCCCATGTTCCCCATGTCGAACTCGCTCTGCTTGACCCAGCCGAAGAGCTGCTCATAGAAGCGGATCGCAGCCTGCTGGTCCGACGTCGTCAGCTCGTGCCAGGAGAAGGTACGCGGCGACGGATCTTCTTCCGGTCCGAGCGGCATCGCGCTCGTGAGCACGGCGAAGACACCGCCCTGTGGATCCTGAAGTACCGAGAAGCGGCCGACGTCCGGGATGTCCTCCGCCGGCGCGAGCACCTTGGCGCCGAGCTTTTGTGCGAGCGCCACGGTCTCGTCGACGTCAGGGACCTCGACATATGCGAGCCAATTCGGCGGGGCACCCATCGCGGCCGCGTCTTCCGGCAACTTCATGACGCCGCCGACCGGCGTCTCACCATCCATCCACATCGTGTAGTCGCCCGCGGGGGAGCCTTCGAATTTCTGTGTTCCCCAACCGATGACCTTCGTGTAGAAGTCCTGCGCCGCCACCGGGTCTTTCGTCAGCAGCTCGTGCCACACGAATCGTCCCTTCGTGCTGGTGGTGGTCGCTGTGGTCGCCATGGGTGCCTCCGGCAATTGTCCGGGATGGTGAAAAGGGCAGGCAAGATGGGACGATCGCTCGCGACGGGCAATGGAGTTTGCAAAACCGTTGCAAAGGAGGGCGGTGGGGATGGGCGGTGGGCGGTGGGACTGCCGGCGATCGGCGATGGGCGGTGGGCGGTGACCGCGCTTGTCGAGGCCGTCGTCCCCCATCGCCCAGCGCCCATCGCCCACCGCCCTAGATTCTCCAAACGTCCACCGGACTCGGAGCACCGCCATGTACCTCGTTCGCGAAATCATGTACTGCAAGCCGGGCAAGGTTCGCCCGATGGTCGAGAAGTTCCACGCGATGAACAAGTTGAGCAAAAAGATCGGAATGCCTGTGTCGCGCGTCATGACCGACTTCGTGGCGGACCGCTACTGGACCGTCGTCGCCGAGTTCGAAGTGTCCGATCTTAAGGCGTTCGACGACATGATGCAGAATCCGTCCGGGTCGCCGGAGGACATGAAAGAATTCGAAAAGATCATGAAGGACTATCATGATCTCGTCGACTATGGCCGGCGCGAGATCTATAAGATTGAAGTTCCGGCCTGATCGCGACCTCCCTATTGCTTTCCCATAGGTCCGGCGTTACTCCTATGGCATTGCCATAGGAGAACGCCGTGGGAGAGAAGCTCGACGTCTGGCAGGGAACGCTCGCGCTGATGGTGCTGCGCACGCTCGAGGTTCTTGGTCCCGTGCACGGGTACGGGATCGCGCGCCGCATCGAGGAGACGAGCAAACACCGGCTCGCGCTCAACTACGGCACGCTCTACCCTGCCCTCATCAAGCTCGAGCAGGAAGGGTTCATCAGGAGCGAGTGGCGCGCATCGGAGAACAATCGCCGGGCCAAGTACTACACGATCACCGCCGCCGGCCGGAAGCAACTGGCGCGCGAAACCCGCGAGTGGCAACAGACGGCGGACCTGATGGCCGCGTTCTTCGCGCTGCGTCCGGGGGGGGAGGGGGGCGCCGCATGATCGCGCTCCGTCGTTGGATCGCGCGCGTCGCGGCATCATTGCGCGCGCTGACCGGCTCGAGCCGCGCCGACGACGAGATGCGCGAAGAGCTGGCCGCGCACCTTGCCATGCACATCGACGAAAACCTTCGTCGCGGGATGACGCCGGATGAAGCGCGACGAACGGCGCTCCTTGCGGCAGGCGGCGTGACCGCGGCCGCGGAGTCGGCGCGGGAGCAGCGCGGCATCCCCATGATCGAAAGCCTGACGAGCGATGTTCGCTACGCGGTCCGCGCGCTCCTCGCCAAACCGGGCTATACCACCGCCGTTGTGTTGACGTTGGCGCTGGGTATCGGCGCGAACAGCGCGATGTTCACGATCGTGAACGCGGTGGTGCTGCGTCCGCTCCCATATCCGGATCCCGATCGGATCGTGTCGTTATCGACCATGACCAAGGGCGATGATCACGGCGTCGTGGACGACGTGAACTACGTGGCGTGGCGCGACAACGCGCGCAGCGTAACGCTGACGCTCGCCGCCGGCGACGACGGCATCTTCACGACGAGCACCGGTCCTCGGGAACTACCGGGCATGGATGTGAGCGCAAGCTATTTCTCGGTCTTCCGCGTTCGCCCGATCATGGGTCGAACGTTCTCCGCTGACGAAGATCGTCCGGGCGGACCGAAAGTCGTCGTATTGCACGAGGCACTTTGGCGCCGGGAGTTCAACGCCGACGCGTCGATCCTCGGCAAGGCCATTACCATCGACGGCACGCCGCATACGGTGATCGGCGTCCTTCCGGAGTGGTTCACCACGCCGCGTCACGCGGAGTACTGGATTCCGTACCAGATGCGCGAACCGCAGGCGGCGCGTCCGATCACCCCGGCGAACCCGGGAGTGGTCACTCGTTATTACATGGCGCAGGGCCGCCTTCGCGACGGAGCGACCATCGAGAGCGCGCGCGCCGAACTTGCCGCGATCACCAAACGCATCGAGGGGGCGCGAGCCGAGGAGTGGCGTGGCATCAGTCCCGTCGTGATGACGCTGCACGATCGACGATTCGGCGACCGAAGGAAACCACTCTTGCTTCTCTTCTCCGCCGTTGGTGTTTTGCTGATCATCGCGTGCGCGAATCTGGCAAACCTTTCGCTGGCGCGCGCCGCGGGACGGCAGCGTGAGATGGCGGTGCGCCTCGCCCTGGGCGCGGGCCGCTGGCGGCTCGCGCGGGCGCTTCTCTGCGAGAGTACGCTGCTGGCGCTGGCGGGGGCGGTGCTGGGCCTGCTGATCGCGAAGGCGGGGATCGGGTACGTCATTCGTCTCAGCCCGACATCGGTCGGCAACGTCGACGGCATTCAGCTCAACGCGACGGTATTGCTGTTCACACTAGGTGTCGCGCTGGTCACGGGCTTCACCTTTGGACTGGCGCCGGCAGTCGCGGCGGCGCGCGGAGACATCAATAGCGTGTTGTCGTCCGGCGGCCCGCGGAGCACGACGAGTTGGCTACGGCGCGCCACCCAGCGATTCCTCGTCATCGCACAGTTGGCGACGGCGCTCGTGCTCGTGACCGCCGCGGGGCTCGTCACGCGGACGTTGATTCGCGTTGCCGCGATCGATGCGGGCTTCGACGCGCGGCATCTCGTGGCTCTGACGCTGCGGCTTCCCGAGCCCCGTTACACGACAGCGCGAGCCGAGCCTTTCTTCGATCAGTTGCTCGCGCGCGTTCGCGCGCTGCCAGGCGTGACCTCGGCAACGTACGTGCATGGAACGCCGCTCGGCGGGTTGGCGTTTTCGTTCACGACGACGGATAGCGCGGGCCGCCGATCGGCGCCGATCGACGTCGTCGAGGCGGGAGCGGACTACTTCCGCGTCATCGGCGCGACGGTCGTGGAGGGGCGCGGCATCGACAGCACCGACCGCGCGGACGGCGAGAAAGTCGTCGTGGTGAACGAGCTGCTTGCACACCGGCTCTTTTCAACCGGCCGCGCGGTGGGCAGCTCGATCTCATTTCAGGGAAACAACGCGCGAGTGGTGGGCGTGGTGAAGAACATCCTGCAGCGCGACCTGGAAGCCACTGCGTCAGCAGTGGCGTACGTCCCGCTCGTGCAGGAGGGCATCGGCACGTACGCCTCGTTGATGGTCCGTTCGGCAGGCCCGCCCAGCGCGGTCGAGTCGTCGATCTCGAGAGTCGTGCAGTCGCTCGACCCGTCGCTCGCACCTCCGCCCGTCAGAGTGATGACCGACGTCGTGGCGCGCGCGATCGCCCCACGACAGTTCACGTTCGTCCTGCTCGGATCGTTCGCGGCCCTGGCCGGAGTGCTGGCGGTACTCGGTCTCTATGGTGTCCTCGCGAACCTGGTCGCCGATCGCACGCGCGAGATCGGGATCCGCGTTGCGCTCGGCGCGGATCCACGACGCGTCGCCGGGCTCGTGCTCGGTCAGGGCGCCACACTGGCGGGTGTCGGTGTAGTGCTCGGACTCGGCGGTTCAGCGATCGCGGTGCGTACGATACGGTCGCTCATGTACGACACGAGCGTCTACGATCCGTGGACGTTCGCCGCCGGCGCCGCGCTGCTCGTGGCGGTCTCGCTCGTTGCGTCGTACGTGCCGGCGCGGCGCGCGAGCCGGGTGGACCCGGTCATCGCGCTCCGCGCCGAGTGAAGGGGCTGCTCGGCTGCTCGACTAGCCGCCCCAGGAGACACGAACGTCGGGGCGAAATGGCCGCGCGACGTCGCTCGTGATTCGCGCGCCCGACACGCGCAGCGTCTTCAGCCGCGGCAGGCGCGCCAGCCGGGCGACGCCTTCGTTCGTGAGGTAATGGCACGTATCGAAGGTGATCCCTTCGAGCGAGTCCATGGTCGACAGCAATTCGGGCGTGCGATCGGTGATCGTCGTGTAGCTGTTGAAGTAGGATTTGAGATTCCTCAACCCCGTGATGTGCTCGGTCGCCGCATCGGTTGTGTCGCGGCAGTACATCAGGACGAGCGACTCGAGACGCTCGCACTTGCCGATGTGACGGTAGCCGGCGTCGGGAATGTCCATCGGCATCAGCTCGACCAGCGACGGGAAGGTGGGAAGCGTCGCCACGGCCGAGTCGTCGACGTTGAGACAGCTGACCGACAGACCGCGAAGGCGCGGCATGTTGGCGAGTGCGCGAAAGCCGCGGCTGCGCAGATTGTGGCAGCGGCGCCCCCACATACGCTCGATCGTCTGCGATCGGCTCAGTGCAACAAATCCGTCGTCGCCTGCGACAGTGTCCTGAATGCCGAGGAAGCGCAGTGCCGGCATTTGCGCGATGTACGGCATCCAGTCGTCCTTTGCGTCCACGCCGAGCCACGTCAGCTTCGGCAGCGAGACGAGCGGCTCGAGCGCGGCGGCGGTGATCGCGAGATGGCTGTCGTCGAGATTGAGGCCGGCGAGTCCGTTCAAGCCGCGCATACTCTGCATGCCGCGGTCGGTGAAGGGTCCGCGCATGTTGAGATGATTTGGCTCCGAGTCATAGCTCGTGAGGCCATTCCAAATGGCGCCGCCCTGCCACGACTTGAATACAGGAATCTCGTGCAGCAACGGAATACCCGCGTCGGTGACGAGGACGCCCGTCGTGAGATGTGTGAGCGCACGCTTGCCGGCCAACGCGCGAATGGCGCCGTCGCCCGTTCTCGTCCATCCGAGGTCGAGTCGGGAAAGCGAATGACAGTGCGCCAGCTCGGGGGCGCCCGCATCGGTGATCGCCGTTCCGGAGAGCGACAGATTCTCCAACGCCGGCAGGTGGCGCAACACCTCGAGCCCGCGATCGGTAATCGATGTGCCGCTGAGGTCGAGCCGCTTCAGCGTCCTCATCCCCGAGAGGTGCCGAAGCCCTTCGTCGGTGACGCCACGCGAGCCGTTCAGGCGTAAGCCCACGATGCCGTCGACTTTCCCAACGTCGGCGAGGATCTCGTCGGTCATCTGACCCATGGCGTCGAGCTGCGCGGGCGCGTTCGCGGCGAGGAGAGCGATGATCTCGTCCCAGTCGCGCGAGATAGCGATCGGCGCCGAACCCGCTTCCGGCGATGCGTCAGCCGCGGCGATCACGACCGGCTTGGCGGAAAGGCGGCGTCCACCGCGCAACGTCCTCGTGTAGTCTTTCAGCGCATCCCAATTGTCGAACCTGTGCTCGAGCGCGACGAGATGGCGCGCGTCGTCGAGGGTGATGTCGACGTCATCGACTTCTCCCGTGGGGCGCTTGCCGAGATCGAGCTGCACGTACCGGCGCATCGCCGGCCAGGCGCGACGGTGCCACGTATGCCGATAGTGACGCTCCATGGCCTCGGGCGTGCCGGTGCGATACGCGTCGAGGAGCGCGTCGGCTTTTGTCTCGTACAGCGAAAGCGCGCGGCGGCCCTCGTCGTCGCGGGCAGCGACGGTGTCCTTTAAGCCGGACCAACCGTCGAAGCCATGCTCGCGCGCCAGCGCGTGCTGGACGTCGCGCAACCCGGGGTCAGCGGGAGCGTCGGGATACGCTTGTCGGAGCCGAGCGTGCGCTTCGGTGTCGCCCGCTTGAAGCGCATCGAGCCAGCGCTTCGCCTCCTTCTTGAGGCTCTCGAGGTTGCGGCGGACGTTGGGGGGGGGCCCGGAATCGTCGTTCGTCATACCTTCCTCCATGACGCCTGGTGTCCGCTGAACACAGGCAGGAGAAAGGGAGAACGCGACGTCCCTTCACTGCGATTTGGGTGGGAAGATTCCCTTGCCGCGGACAGGAGGCGCCCCAATGCGCACTGATTGAATTCTCTGTCTGTCGGGAGGGAGGGTCAAGGGCGGCGGTGGGCGGTGGGCGATGGGCGGTGGGCGGTGAACCAAATTGCTGCGCACGCTGTCCAATAGTTCGTCCTCACCCATCGGGCATTGTATGCGCATGCGTCACGCTCTGTTTCTGTCACTGGTTTCGGCCGTTATTGCGGTCACGCCGTCGCTCGCCCGCGCGCAGCGAACCGTCACGCGCGAATGCTCCGACCGCTATTCGATCGACGCGCGCCGGTACGCCGATTGTCGCTATGACGTCGAGCGCTCACGGGCGTTGCAGCGAGAGGCGGCCAGAGAACGTTCCGCGCAGCAGCGAGAGCGCACGCGATGGGATGCGATCGTGCGAGAGGCGAGGGCCCAAGCGCGGGCATATGATCTCGCCGAGCGTTCGCGGCAGCGGACCGCCGAGCGCGTCACACGGGAGCGAGCGATTCGCGAGGAACGACAGGATCGAGTCCGCGAGCGACGGGAGACGGCGCTCCGCGAACGGGTTTACCGCGTCCGGCGGTAATGACGAAGGTCAGGCGCCGCCGTTATTGAGGCGCGTTCGTAGGCCGAGCCCGACGAAAAGCGACGACGGGTGAAAACCCGAAAATCCTTTTGACGGCGCCAGACTCGTCGACGCGTAATAGCGATATTGCCCTCGCAGGAACACCGGGATCGGATCGCGCTCGATCGTGGCGTCGAACCAGACGCCTGCGAGGTGCGACGGAGTCATGTCCCAGTTGGCGAGCAGCAACGCCGGTCCTGCTCCCAGGTGCAGCCAACCTCGGCTGATTTCGCCCAACAGCGAGAAGCTCGCCCCGCCGAACGAAACCTCCAGGAAGCGATTGGTGCAGCGCGGATCCTTTGGCGCGGCGAGATCGTCGCACCGACCGGTTACGTCGCCGGACTGCTCCATCGACATGAACAACTCGAGCGCCGCTCCGTCCGAGAAGTTCCGGCGCACGCTCCCCATCGCGGCGAAGGCGCCCCCACTGCCCTTGGGATACCCAACCGGATCATCACAGATAGCTCGAAAGAGGATGTCGAACGTGCAACGACGCGGCTCGGTGGCGCCGTAGGCGTTGGCGCTGAGCCAGTTCTGGATCGCCTTACCATTCCCCTGAACGAAACCGCCTGCGCCGAAGGCATAGCTCCATCGCGGGCCGGCGGGCCGACTCCCGATCTGTGCCCCGGCGTGACACCCCGCGACAAATACCAATGTCGCCGCGATGACGGTCTGCGATACGCTCACCCTCAAGAAGGCGCCCCCCTCCAGATCGACGGGCCTAATCTACGCGCCGTGCTCGGCACTCGCTCCCAAAATCAAATCCGCCGCAGTCAGACTACGTTCGCGGGGGGGGGATATCTCAGTCGGCCGGAGGGTGCTCGTGGTAGTAGAGAACCAGATCGAGCGGCACGGTGGGGGCGCCAAGCATTCGCAGGAAGTTGGTGACCTGGCCACGGTGATACGTCGAATGATTCATGCAATGCCGCATCGTCGCGCCGAGTTGCTGGTCGAGTCGCTTACCGCTCGCGAGAACGATCGGAATGACACGGCGTGCGTCGGCGTCGGTCGTTGCGTGGAGCAGCTCGCATTGCTGGCGCCAGAGATCGTCCCACTTCTCGCGGAGCGCGGCGACGGTGTCGATGCCGTCGAGCTCGGGCTTTCGGCCGGTCGCTGTGCCCTGCCAGCGGGCAAGCCACGTGTTCTCCCCGCCGTAGAGATGTGTGAGGGTGAGCCACACCGACGGGAAGCTGCCACCGAGCTCGCGCACCAGATCGTCGCGCGACAAGGCCTCGCAGGCATCGAGCAGGCGAAGGTTTGCCCAGCGGTTGTACCCGAACTGCTCGCGAAGTTGTGTGAGCATGACCTTTGTGTAGATCGCGCCTACTGTCGGCAGGGCGCGTGAGGGTCGGCCGGTTTCGGTGCGTCGAGCGTGGGACGATGGTCGGCGTTGGCGATCGCGAGCGCGGCGTCGTACACCATCCGCGAGACGCGCGCGAGATCCGGATAACTAATGTACTGCGGCTCGTCGGTCACCTGGTGATAGTCGAGATGCTCACCACGCGACAAGGCCACCGCCGGAATACCGTAGCGAGCGTAGTTGTAGTGGTCGGCGCGGCAATAATACTGAAGCGGGTGCCCCGGCTGCGCATACGTACGATCGAAGATGAACGGCACCGGTTGACGCGCATTTGCCGCCTCGAGCATTCGTCCGAACTCCTTCGACAGGCGTTGGTCGCCGACGACCTCGAGGTACGTCGGATCGGCCGGTGTCGTGCCGCGCGGATAGTCCGTCGGCAGTCCGCGACCGACCATGTCCTGATCGATTTCGGCGACGATCGAATCGGTCGGCACGGTGGCGTGATCGGTGAACCAGGCCGATCCCAACAGGCCCGCCTCTTCCGCGGTGTGGCTGACGAAGAGAATCGATCGACGCGGACGCTCCGGGTTTGCCGCCATCGCTTCGGCGATCTCGAGGATCGAGACAGTGCCGCTCCCGTCGTCGTCGGCGCCGTTGCGAATCGAGTCGAGACGAGCGGGACGCAGGCGCCGCAGGCTATCGAGGATCGTCCGAACACGCGCCCACTCGGCCGGCGTCGCTTCGCGAGGCGGAGAGTCGGCACCCATCGGTCGCACAACTCGATTGAATGCGCGAAGGGAGTCGTGATCGACCGGTGCGTGATCGAACCCAACGTGGTCGTTGTGCGCGGTGACTGCGACGTACTCGCCGCGGAGCGCCGGATCGCGACCCGGCAGGATCGCGACGACGTTGCGCGCGGGGAACGCGACGCGTGCGCTGGTGAAACCCACGCGACCGGTAATGCGCTTCCCTGCTGTTCCCGGCGCAAGGCCAGAGAGATCGGCGCCGAGGATTGCCTTGGCAGCGCTGCGCGAGAGCAACACGAGCGGCGGTAGGACGGCGTTGAGTGACGAATCGGGAGCGGGCCGCCCCTCGACGATGCGCGCCATGGCCTCCGGCGCGAAGGCGTCGAGCGCGGCGTAACCGATGCCGGCGACACCCGGCCAACGCCGCGCGTTCAGTCCCACGGATCGCAACGATATGTTCGGCGGGAGGTCGACGATGACGAACTTTCCTCGCGCTTGCTCGGCGGTGATCAATCGTTCGGGGTCATTTACCGGTCCCGCGTAGACCGACTCGACGTCGAGATCCCGCATCGTCACGGCGGACGATGGAAGGAAGTCCCGGCGAAACGCCAGTGGCGCGCCGCCCTCCACGCTGAGACGCGAGGTCGGATCGGCGGCGACGCGCCAGAAGGGCACGACTTGGAAATACGTGCCATTGTCGCCGGCCGGCTTGAGGCCGAGTCGTTGAAACTCGGCCGCGATGTAGGTGGTCGTCTTGAAGGCGCCTTCGCTTCCCGTCTCGCGCCCCATCATCGAGTCGTGCGCGATGGTGAAGAGGCGACGCTCGAGGTCCGTCGTCGTGATCGCCGCGTTGGTTCCTCCGGCGGCTGAGGATGGCGCGGGCGTGGTCCGGCTGGTGCAGGCGACGACGATGAGCGTTGTCGCACACGCGAAACGGGAAGCAATAGGCGGCATGAGCAATCTCGAAAATGCGTTACGACTTCTTGGTCGGCGGCGTGGGTGCCTGTCCGGGGAGCGGCTCGGAGCTGACGATCGCGTCGCGATAGATCTTCCACGAGCCGTCGGCTTGCTTCTTCCAATAGTTCACATAACTGCCGTGATCCTTCATCGCCGCCTTCGCGCCTGCCGGCGTGAAGCTGAAGGAGTACGATCCGATTTCGATGGCGTGGTCGGCGAAGACGTCGAGATCCTTCTGCTCGAGCTTGAAGTCGTTCACCTTGCCGAGACCCTTGAACATGCCGCCGAGTCCCTGCTCGATCGCCGCCTTGCCGGACTGCGGTTCGGCGTTCGGCGGTCTGCTCACGGCGTCATCGGTGTAGAACGACGCCGCCTTGGCGGCGTCGCCGGCATTGAACGCGACGGCGAACTCACTGTCGGCCGCGGCGACTGCTTTGCGGACGGCGGCTTCGTCGACCGGCGCGCTCGCGGCGGCGGGCTTCGCCGAATCGCCGGCCGCGGCACCCGGCGCCTTGCATCCCGCCGTCACGACGAGCGCGACACCACATAACCCCATCAAAATTCCTGCACGCATGATGGCCTCTTTGGTGAATGGATCGTGGGCCTTAAAAGTGACGGCCAAGGTTCTTGTGCGCCATGCACGAGCGAGGCATGATCCTCTACCCCACCCCGCGCATCCGAGACCATGTCGACAACCAATGTTGTTGCACCCGGCTCCGTTTACGCCCCGCCCGCCGCGACTGCCACCGCACTCGAACCCGTCGCACCCTCGGAGCGCATTCAGGCGCTCGACCTGCTCCGTGGCTGGGCCATGTTCGGCGTCCTGTGGTCGAATCTCAACGATTGGTACGGCACGGCGGAAGAGACAACGCGCTTCGACCGAATACTATCGTTCAGCCAGGAGTGGTTGATAGAGAGCCGCTTCTATACGCTGCTCTGCTTTTTGTTCGGAATTGGTTTTGGAATTCAACTCATGCGCGCCGCGGAGCGTGGGAAGAGCGTGCAGCGCACCTATCTTCGCCGATCGGCGGCGCTGTTGGGCATCGGTCTGATTCACGGACTGCTCATCTGGAAGGGCGACATTCTCACGTTGTACGCGCTCGTCGCGTTCGCGCTCGTCCTCTTTCGTGATGCGACACCGCGGCAACAGCTCGCCTGGGCGGTCGGGGTTGCCCTATTCAGCAGCGAAGTCATCACGCGAGTTCGCTGGCTGGCGGGACAGCGGTACATGGTACCGCTGCAGCCGATGACGACCGCGAATTGGATCTACGGCCACGGCACGTATGGGCAGCTCGCGCAACAGCGCGTGTACGACTTCGCCGATTGGTGGGGACGCTGGGGCATGGTGACCTACTTCTCTGTGCTGGCGATGTTTCTCGCCGGCGTGTGGGCGATTCGCTCCGGGTTCGCGGCGCGGCTATTCGACGATCGTCGCACGACACTTCGCTTTCTCGCGGGATGCGTGCTGGTCGCGCTAGTCGGCTACGCCATGGAGGTCTATGGCGCCCACTACCTGTCTCCCGGCCGTCCGGTCGAGCCGACGACGCGAGCTGTCATGTTGGGCTGGCGGCGGTTCGTCTTCCATGCGCTCGATTGGTCGGTGGAAGCCGTGGGTCTCGCGTACGCGGCGCTCATTCTTCTTCTGTTCCAAACTCGGAGAGGTGCGCGGATACTGGCTCCGCTCGCCGCAACCGGCCGCATGGCTCTGACGACCTATCTCACGCAGTCGGTCGTGTGTACCACGCTCTTCTATAGTTATGGCTTCCGCCTGATCGGACGGGTGCGATACACAGGTATGTTCGTCATCACGGTCACGCTATTCGCGGTGCAGATGGCGATAAGCGTGTGGTGGCTCAAGCGTTATCGGTTCGGCCCGGTTGAATGGGTCTGGCGGACGCTCACCTACGGCCACGCGCCCGCGATGCGCGTCGCACCAGCTCGGTCCTGACGAATCGGCGGGTCGTGTCGATTTTGGCCGGTACCGTTCGACGTTAGGGTGAAGATTCCACCATCGATCGAACTAAACGGCAAGGAGACACGCGATGCGTTACATGATGATCGTCAAGGGCGACGAGAACCTCGACCGTTC
>DATMHK010000046.1:0-2188 GCA_035554995.1 Gemmatimonadaceae bacterium | reverse complement strand
ATCTTACTTGGCGCGCGCTCGCTCGAGGGACTCAACGTCCGCGTGGACGCCCAGCGGAAGCAGCTTGTGCCGGCCGGGCCGATCCTGGCCGGCGCGGCCTGAACAGTCCGATCGTATCGACGACGACGCCGAGGCGTCCGTGCCAATCCCGCCCCGCCGGCGCCCAGGCGAGCGGGTCGAAAGGCCGTGAACCGCTCTTGTCTCCGTGCGGGCTTGACAGAGAATTGTAGGCTGGCGACATTTCGAATTGTAGGGATTCGACACTTCGAGACGGGCTCATGGCTGACGACCGAACAGAGCTCCTGCAAGGCACGCTCGAGCTCCTGATCCTCAAGACGCTCGCGATGGCACCGGAGCACGGGTGGGGCATCGCGCAGCGCATCCAGCAGAATTCACGCGACGCACTCTCCGTGAACCAGGGGTCGCTCTATCCCGCGCTGCAACGACTCGAGCGCGATGGCGCAAGCGTCGGCAAGCCCGGGTTGGCCGCGAACAATAGACGCGTGAACGTCTATCACCTCACGCCGGCCGGCCGACGGCTCTTGGTTCGGCAAGTCGAGAACTGGAATCGCTTCACGGATGCGGTCGGGTTGATTCTGAGCACGGCGTAGTGGGGAGGGGGAGGCCTCATGCGACTGCAGCGGCTGATCTACGACCTTCGGACGTTCGCGACGCGCAAGCGGCGCGACGCGATCCTCGACGACGAGATCGCGTTTCACATCGAGCAGCAGGCCGCGCAGAACGAGCGCTTCGGAATGCCACCGGACGAAGCGCTCCGCGCAGCCCGGGCGACGTTCGGCCGAGTGCCCGCGACGAAGGAAGCCTTCCGCGACGTCAGCGGCTTCTCGTTCATCGACGGTCTCGTTCAAGACGCGCGGTTCGCCGTGCGGCGTCTCGTTGCGCATCCGGTGTTCAGCGCGACGGTCGTCGCGACATTGGCACTTGGCATCGGCGCCTCGACGACAGTCTTCACCGTGCTGAACGCGGTGCTGCTCCGGCCACTGCCATATGAACGACCCGAGCAGCTCGTAACGATCTGGGAGCACAGTCGCCGAAGCGGACAACCCGGCGCCGATCACGAAGACATTGCCCCGGCGAATCTGTTCGATTGGCGGCAGCAAAGCCGGTCGTTCACCGGTATCGCCTGGTACAATCGATCCGTCACCACGCTTGGCGGAACCAACGAGCCGGAGCAAGTCGTCAGCTCCGGAGTCAGCGCGTCACTCTTTCCGCTGCTCGGCGTAAGCCCCGTCATTGGCCGATTCATCCGCGCCGACGAAACCACACCGGGAGCGGAGCGCGTCGTCGTCATCGACGAATCGCTCTGGCGCCGGCGGTTCGGCGCGGATCCCAAGATCATCGATCGCACCGTCACGCTCGACGCCGTCCCGTACCGCGTGATCGGCGTCGCCCCGAACGGCCAAGGTTTTCCCCGCGAAGCCGTGTTGTGGACGCCGCTCATCTTGCCGCCGTCGTCGATGACGATGCGGAGCTCGCATTACCTGTTGGCGATCGCGCGTCTCAAGACCGGTGTCAGCGTGCCGACGGCGCGGACCGAGATGAGCGCGATCGCCGCGCGACTCGAGCGCCAGTATCCCGAAACGAATGCCGACCTCGGCGTGAACATCGTTCCGTTGACGGACGAGCTGGTCGGCAACGTGCGGCCGACACTCTGGCTGGTGTTCGGCGCGGTTGCCTTCGTGCTGATCATTGCCTGCGCCAATGTCGGCGGATTGTTCATGGCGCGCGCGGCCGCCGGTGAAGGTGAGATGGCGCTGCGGCGAGCGCTCGGCGCGAGTCGACCTCGGCTCGTTCAGCAGGTGCTCACCGAGAGCTTCCTCCTCTCGTTCGGCGCGGCGGTTTTCGGAATGCTCATCGCCGTCTGGTCGACACAATCGCTTGTCCGATTCGCTCCCGTGCCGATCGTGCCGTCGGCTGGATCGCTCGGTCTCGACGTTCGCGTCGCGGCCTTCGCCATCGGCCTCGCCGTGCTGACCACGCTCGTCTTTGGCCTGGTCCAGGCGTCGAGCTGCGGAGAAGGCGTATTGCAGTCGCACCTCAAGCGTGGCGGCCAACAGGCGTTGAGTGGCGCCGCACAGCGGCGAGGCCGGCGGCTTCTCGTGTCGGCGGAAATGGCCTTCACGATGGTGCTGCTCGCCGGAGCGGGGATCATGGTTCGCGGATTGGC
>DATMHK010000045.1:0-16544 GCA_035554995.1 Gemmatimonadaceae bacterium | reverse complement strand
CAGGCTACATGACTGATCTCATCACACAACGGTCAGTACGGTTCATGGCGCGCAACAAGGACAAGCCGTTCTTCATCGATGTTGCCTACAACGCCGCGCACTGGCCGTACCAGGTGCCGGACTCGCCGTCAGTGGCCGTGGATCACGGACGGCACTTATCGCCGTTCGATTCTTCGACGAACACCCGCGCGCAGTACGTGAAGATCGTCGAGCGAGCAGACCGCGGTGTCGGTGATATCCTCCGCGCGCTGGACAGCCTCGGATTGGCGTCGAACACGATCGTCATCTTCACGAACGACAACGGTGGGGAATGGCTCTCGCGCAATGAGCCATTCTTCCACAACAAGTCGAGCTTGTGGGAAGGCGGGATTCGGGTGCCGGCGATCATCCGCTGGCCAGGTCAAATTCCAGCGAACACGGTGGCCCGCCAAGTCGCGATGACGATGGACCTGACCGCATCCATTCTCGCCGCCACCGGCACGACCATTCCGCCGGAAGCTCGGCTCGAGGGCATGAATATCTTCCCTGTGCTCGAGCGGCACGCCGCGGCAATCGAGCGCACATTATTCTGGCGCGTCGGGTTACCGGGAGTAGCAGCTGCTCGCCATCAGACCGCGGTGCGTTCGGGCGATTGGAAGCTCATCATCGACGACGGCCGTCCGTTTCTCTTCAACGTTCGTACGGATCTCGGCGAGCGCACGAATCTCATTCGATCCCACGCCGATCTGGCGCGGCGGCTCAGGGCGAAGCTCGATGCGTGGCAGGCCGACGTGGACGCCGAGGCGAAAGCGCGCCATTCATGACTCGGCGACTCGGTGAGTTCGCGGGATCGCGACCACTTGGCATCTCAGACCTTGGAAGCACTAACGATTAGATACGGGACAACTGACAGGAGTATTCAGGACAACCAACGGAAGAACTGCTTGAAAGAATTTCAAAGCATTCTTCCGTTGATTGTCCTGTGGCGTTCTCCGAGGTTGTCGGTCTAAACGGTTATGGCGTCCAAGGCGGTTGGTCGACTCCGGCCGAGTTAGTCAACACGACGTGAATCGCGACCATGCTGGATCTCAGACCCTGGAAGCACTAACGATTGGATACGGGACAACTGACCGGAGCATTCAGGACAACCAACGGAAGAACTGCTTGAAAGAATTTTTAAAGCATTCTTCCGTTGGTTGCCCTGTGCCGTTCTCCGAGGTTGTCCCGTATCTAATCGTTACGGCGTCCAAGGCGCATCGCCAACGCCGAGTCGTCTATTTGCATCCCGGCATCTTGAACGCGCCGATCTTCGTCGAATAGCTCGTCGCCTCTTTCTTGAAGTAGTCGCCGACGTACCACACCGTGCAGTCGTCGTCCGGGTCGAGGGCGGTCGTGGTGTAGTCCTCCCAGCGCAGCGTGTTGATTTGCGCGCCCTTACCCTCGGCAAGAATGGTCTCGGCGAACGTCAGCTGGCCCAGCGGATCGTTCGGTTGTCTCCCGGAAAAACGTTGGCCGGCGAAGTGCGTCGGACCGCCGAACGAGTATCCGATACCGATATTGCCGAACTTGTCGATCGTGCCGCTGGCCATCCATCGGTAGTCGCCGTCGCCCAGATAAGTGCCCTGCTGGTAAAGCGAGACCGCCCGGCTCTTGTCGTTGACACGGAACTCGTACCACCGCACACCGCCGCCTCCGGCGGCCGTCGCAATCGAGTGCGTGGCGAGAACCGATTCGTGATCGCCGAGTCGCCGGTAGACGAGCCGCGACATGATCTTGTCGCCCTGTGAGTCCAGCCGCCGCTCGACGCCAGGCTGCGGCACGCAGTTCGTCAGCTGTCCGCCGCAGAGGTACGAATACGGCGCGACTTTGATCGCCGTTGGTCCGTCGATCCTCGTCTTCGACGGATCCTTCCAATCGACGTGGAATTGCCAGACGTTCACGACGCTGTCCGCCAACAGCGTATCGAGCTGCCGGCCGCCGCCCGCGATCATGATGTTCGGCGCGCCCTTGGGCGGCAGCGTCTTTCCATCAATGTCGGCATTGTTGAAGAAGTTCACATTCTCGACGATGATGCACTGCTCGGTCGCCGGTTTGCCGGCGAGCATCGCGACGCGATCGGCGACGCACGCGTGCTTCTGCGTCGCGACGGTCGCCGAGATCCGGTTGTCGCTCGTGCTCGTCGGGATGTAGTAGCCATCGGGCCAGACGGCAGGGCGCGGATAATCCGGGAAGTACGGCCGCAAGAATTCGTAGCGGTAGTACGACCCGAGCGGGTCGGACGACGTGCTCACGGCGTAGCACATCGAGTACGGTCCCTGAGGACCTTGTGGCGCACCCGTGCCGCGGCCACCACGTCCGCGTCCGCCGCGGCCTGCAGTGTCGGCGGGATTCGGCGGCGGTGGTGGCGGCGGCACGAACATCGTCTGCGCCTTACCCGGCTGTCCAGGTACCCCGATCACGCTCGCACGCGCGCCATCCGCGGGACCGAATGGCTCTGGTTGATCCTCTCGCACGGGTCCGCGCGAGAACAGCGGAAGAACGATGAGCCAGCGATCGGCCAGCTGATCGTAGCGCGCCACAACGTCGCCCGAGTTTCGCGCTTCGCAGTTGCCCGTGAAGTTCTTGAACACGTTGTTGGCGGGCACCGGCCCGAACAACACTTTTCCCGTCGTATCGTACTTCTTGCCCTTCTTCGTGAAGATCGCGATGCCGCGGCCGTTCACGATTTGCACGATGTGATTCGGCCCGACCGCCAAGGCATTGTCGGAGGGATTGCCACCGCGGCCCGACCCGTTTGGTCCCTCAAAACCGACGCCGAGGCCGTCGAAGCTGGCGGCGAGGATCGCGGCTGGCTTCGTGCCCGGCGCCGTTTGTTCGACGTCCGCGCTGGCTCGCGAGACGGTTGTGCGAATTGGCGCAGCCGGCCGTCCTTCCTCTTGCGCGCCATCGGGATCCGCCGAATCGCTTTGGTCGGGAGGCGAGAGCATCGACAGCGGCTGGGACACGTCGGTAGCGACGGCGTGGTTTGTGGTCATCCGTCCGAAAGTCGGCCGTTGCGCGCGACGTACAGAACGGGTTTGCCAAACGTAGTCGCCCACGATCACGGCGAGCACGACGAAAAGTACCGGAGCGGCTTTCACGAACCGTGTAGCACCGGACATATGACGTGGGGTAGGCGGAGCAGGGCGACGGTCGACCTATAGTATGCCTCGGACGTTGCACGTTGCAACGGGTTCGGTCGCCCATCACCCATCGCCCATCGCCCATCGCCCATCGCCCATCGCCCATCAAGCTACTCGCCGCCGGGCGACCATCCGTTCTGAAGCTCGCTTCGCAGGCGCCACGGCGGTGTTGGATATTGTCCGCCTTCGCCGATCGCCATCGCGGCGAGATCAACGACATCGCTGCGCACGTCGTGCACGATGGCGACTGGCGCCTCACCGCCGCCGGGCCGTCCATAAACCGAATTGGTCAGCACGACCACGAATAGATCCCGATCGGGATCGATCCACATCGACGTGCCGGTGAATCCCGTGTGCCCGAACGCGCGCGAGGACAGATATTGTCCGCAGCTTCCGTCCCCGGGGCACGTGAGCCATCCGAGCGCTCGCCATCCGGGCTCGGGGTGGGTAAAAATGCCGGCGATGCTGTCGGCGAAGAGTCGCGTCCGTCCCGCGACGCCGCGGTCGAGCATGAGTTGCGCGAAAACGGCGAGATCGCCCGCGGTGGAGAAGAGGCCCGCGTGGCCGGCTACGCCGCCGAGCGCGCGGGCGTCCCCATCGTGCACTTCACCACGCGGGAGTCCGCTCGTCGGAGCGATGCGTGCTCGGACCGCGGGCGACGGGCGAAACATCGTCGAGCGCATTCCGAGAGGACCGTAGACCGTCCGCTGAACGAACTGGTCGAGCGGCTCGTGCGTGATGCGCTCGATGACGAATCCCATCACGTCCATTCCGACGTCGGAATACTCTTGAGTCCCTGGTGGGTTGACGAGCGCCGTGGCCAGCACGGCCTTCCGCGCTGATTCCACGCCGCCTCCTCGCCGCGCGAGATCGCGCCCGGCGGGAAGCCCGGAGCGATGCATGAGGAGGTCACGGACCGTGACGAGCTCTTTCCCTCCGCCGCGGAATTCCGGGAGGTAGCGCGCCACGTGCTCGTCGAGCCGCAACCTGCCGCGATCGACGAGAACCATCGCGCCGGCGGTCGTGGCGACGACTTTGGTGAGCGACGCCAGATCATACATCGTTCGTTCGGCGTCGACCGGGATTCCCGATTGCCAATCCAGCGTGCCGTAGCCTCGCTCCCACACGATGCCGCCGCGCCTGCCAACGATTACGGCGGCGCCGGGAAAGCCGCCCGCGGCAATGCCCCGGCGCACCACTTCGTCGATGGCGGCGAGTCGTGACGCGGACATGCCGACCGATTCGGGCGCGACGTGAGGCAACCGCTCGTGCCCGACAGCGCGTACCGGATCGTGCGAAGTCGCGCCAACGTCGATTCCGACTGAACCGAACACGAGCGTTGCGAGCGTGACAAAAACTGGCAAGCGTAACATCGGTGCTAGACGATCAATGGAATCGATCGTTTCAGTTTCATCGCAAGCAGACTGGACATCGCTCACCGTCAACTGGCTCTACTTATGCGGGTTCCGACGGCAATTCGATCGGACCCTTCGAGCCGACTCAATAGCACTACCCCCGAGGCATTCCGATGGCAACCGAATCGCATTCGGCGACCGGCGCGGTCAACGTCGCGCACTACTCCGCCGACGTCCTCCGCGCTATCGCGGCTCAGCTTCGGATCGATTCCGTCCGTGCGACGACCGCTGCCGGAAGCGGCCATCCGACGAGCTGCGCGTCGTGCGCGGAAATCATGGCCGTGCTGTTCTTCGACATCATGCGCCACGATCCAGCGACGCCCCGAGATCCGAACAGCGACGTCTTCGTGCTGTCGAAAGGGCACGCGGCGCCGATCCTCTACGCGGCATGGGCTGCCGCGGGCGCGCTCTCTCGCGACGAACTGCTCACGCTTCGACAGATCGATTCGCGGCTCGAGGGACACCCCACTCCGCGGTTTCCATTTGTCGACGTCGCAACGGGCTCACTCGGCCAGGGTCTGTCCGCCGCGATCGGACTCGCCTTGGACGCGCGCTTGCTCGGTAACAGTCGTCGAACGTACGTCCTGCTCGGCGACGCCGAGTCCGCTGAAGGCGCTGTGTGGGAGGCGGCGGAAGTCGCGGGCAAATACAAGCTCGACAGTCTGTGCGCCACGATCGACATCAATCGTCTCGGCCAGAGCCAGCCCACCATGCTCGAGTGGGACATGGACACGTACCGCCGCCGATGGGAGGCCTTCGGGTGGCAGGCGCTGATCGTCGACGGTCATGACGTCGACGCTCTCCTTCACGCGTACGAGACGGCTGCGACGACTCCGGATCGCCCGACGATCGTCCTCGCGCGAACAGTGAAGGGCAAGGGACTGCTCGACGTCGAAGGGAAGGAGGGCGAACACGGCAAGGCACTCGACGCATCGCTGGCGAAGAAAGTCGTCGCGAGCCTCGAGCGCGAGATGCACGGCCACGTCGGCCCGTGGAAGCCGACTCCGCCCGCGCTTCCGTGGACGACTGATGTCTTCGCGCCTCCACATCGGAAGGCTCCGCCACCGTCGTACTCGACCGGCGGAAAGCCGATCGCGCCGCGAAAGGCATTTGGCGAGGCGCTCGCGGCAATGGCGAAGGAGTGGCCGGAGATCGTCGTGATCGATGGCGACGTGAAGAACTCCACTTTCACCGAGCTCTTTAAAAAGGTCGAACCCGACCGCTTCTTCGAGGGCTTCATCGCTGAGCAGAACATGGTCGGCATGGCGATGGGGTTTGCGGCACGAGGCCGGATCCCGTTCGTCGCCACCTTCGGCGCCTTCTTCGCTCGCGCCTACGACTTCATTCGCATGGCGTGTGTAGGCGGAAACCCCATCAAGCTCGCCGGGACGCACGTCGGCGTGTCGATCGGTGAAGATGGCCCGTCGCAGATGGCTCTCGAGGATCTTGCAATGATGTGCGCCGAGCCGGGAATGACCGTGCTGTATCCGGCGGACGCTACGAGTGCGTGGCGCGCGACTGAGCTCGCGATTCGGCTCGCCGGACCTTTCTACCTGCGACTCGGACGGCCGGAGGCGCCCATTCTGTACGCCCCCGCGGAAGAGTTCTCCGTCGGACGCTGCAAGCTGCTGCGCCAGAGCAATGAGGATCGCGTGCTGATCGTTGCCGCGGGCGTCACGGTCGCGGAGGCGCTCGTCGCGCACGACGAGTTGACAAAGGAAGGCGTGAACGTTCGCGTGATCGATCTCTTCAGCGTGCAGCCGATCGACCGCGAGACGTTGATCGCCGGCGCCCGCGCTTGTCGGGGCAACGTTGTGACAGTTGAAGATCACTACGCGCATGGCGGGATCGGCGACGCGGTCCTCGCCGCACTGTCCGGAGAGCGCTGCGCCGTCCACAAGCTCGCCATCCAGGAAGTGCCGCGCAGCGGCAAGCCGAATGAGCTACTCGACCACTACGGCATCTCGGCGCCACACATCGTCGACGCCGTAAAGTCGATGCTCAAGTCACAGACGTAGAAGCAGGGCGCCGTCGCCGACGCGTTCGGACGACGTACGCATAGGCGGCGGCGTTTACGGCAATGACGAAGAAACCGAGAGCCCACTGGATTGGCGGAGTCAAACCCGACGGATAGAGCGCGCGCAGCACATAATGTTCGACGAATCCACCGGTGTAGCCGGCTTCACCAGCCCGGCCGCGGAAATAGTTCTCGAGAGGCGTGAGCGGACAAATCCATCCGCCAAACTCGATCAACGCTCCCCAGACCGCGGCGGGAATGTGAAGCACCGCGACGCGCGGCCATCGGACGACGAATAGTCCGCCCACGATCACGAAGACGACGAACGCCGCATGAAACAGCGCGACGGCGTCGGCGAGCACGCGATAAGTCATTGACGTCGATTCGAGGAATGCGACCGCCTCCACCGACCATTCGAAAGACCAATCGAATTATCGCGCCGCGGGATTTCCGTTCCCGGACCTGGCTAGCCTATTCTCGCTCGAAGTCGTTCGCGTGCCAGACTTCGACGGATCAGCATCAACGCCGGGATCGTCGACACGGCGCCGACGGCGACGAGCGCTCTACCGGCGGCCCGTCGCTTGGCTGAGCCAAGCCGACTCGAGAGCAACAAGCCGGCGCCCAAGGCGAGCGCGGCGCGCGTGGCGACGATGAACCCGAACTTCGGCGTGCTCAGTACGATTTCGTCCATGACCATTCCTGTTGCTGTCCAGGTCGGATGTGGTCGCATATCGCGCACCACTGATCGATCGCGTCATCGCTGTCATTCCTTAGTGCCCGGCCCGGCAGCACGATTGCGACCGTTTGGCGCGATCGTCTCACCGCGAGCCAACATCGCGACCAATTCCGCGATCTTCTTGGCGCGGCCGGCCGGCGTTTTCATGTTGTTCGTACGGAACGCCAGCGCGAAGAGGTTTTGGCGATTGAGTGTCGCGAGCGTCTTCCGCGCCCGCGGACTCGCTTCGATCGCCGCGCGCAGATCCGCGGGCAGACTCTCCGGACTGGCGCTCCGCATCGGCGCGTACGCTGCGTCCCACCTCCCATCGGCCTTCGCCGCGTCGACCTGCTTTTGTCCGTGCGGTGTCATGCGCCCCGCGGCGGTGAGGCGGGCGACGTGGTCGCGGTTGACCTGGCTCCAGATGCTCTTCGGCCGGCGCGGTGTGAAGCGCTGTAGGAACGACTTGTCGTCGAACGGCACCCGAATGGCATCGATCCAACCCCAGCAGAGCGCGACCTCGAGCGCCTCGGCGTGCGTCACGGTCGGGAGTCCGGAAGCTTTCTTGTGGATCTTGATCCAGATCTCGGACTCATGATCGTGGTTCGCGCGCAACCACGTTTCGAACGCATCCGCGTCGCGGAAAGCTCGAATCTTCTTCGGACCGGGCTTGACCTGTGCCATGAAATCTTTCGGGGAGAACTAGAGCTAATCCGCGCGAATCGTTTCGACCGGATCCAGTCGCGACGCCCGGCGCGCGGGCAACGCACACGCTATCACCGCGGCCGCGACGAGCAGCAACGGAGCAACGATGAAGGTCGTCGGATCGCGCGGTCCGACGCTGTAGAGCAGAGAACCCAACAGGCGCGTGAGACTGAGCGCGGCAACCACACCCAGCGCGACCCCGGCGCCGACCATTCGAACGCCGTCGGACAGCACCATCCGCACGACGCCCTCGCGTGTGGCGCCCAGTGCCATGCGAATACCGATCTCGCGACGGCGCTGCTGAACACCGTACGCCATCACGCCGTACACGCCAACCAAGGCGAGCGTCATCGCGACCGCCGCAAAGAGTCCGAGCAGCACGAGATAGAACCGCCGGTCGCCCATCGACGAGGCCACGATGTCGCTATACGAACGCGGCGCGTTCATTGGAATTTGCGGATCGAGCCGGCGCAGCAGCGATCGCGCCCCGCTCACGACACGGGCCGGTGGCGTGGTCGACCGAATCACCACGTCGTACTCGTTGACCGGCCACTGCAGGTACGGCATGTACATGTGCGGTGAGATGTCCTGACTGAGGGCGCGCTGCCGCACGTCGCCGACGACGCCAATGACCTCGCCGCCGAACTTTACGCCGGGCCAGCCGACGTTCCCCCATCCGGTTTGGAGATACTTCCCGATCGGATCCTCATTCGGGAAATACCGGCGTGCCAGCTCGGCGCTGATGAGCAGCACCTGCCTGCCGCCGTCGCGCGTGAGCCGATCGGTGGCGTCGAACATCCGGCCGCGCAGGAGCGGAATTCCCATGGCCGCGAAATAGTCGGGTCCTGCCGCGCGAGCCTGGGCGCGCGGCTCTCGCGGGTCCGCCGGTTGTCCCCGCACGTCGAACGTCATCTCTGTGCTCCCGCCGGCGAGCGGGAGCTTGAACGAGACGTCGGCCGCCGTGACGCCCGGCAGGTGTCGTATTCCGTCCAGCAGCTGTCGCGTGAATTCGATCTCCGCTTCCTTGGTGGCGTAGCGTCGCGGCAGTTGGCCGAGACTGAAGGTCACGACGCCTTCGGCACGGAACCCGGGGTCGACGTCGCGGAGTCGCGCGAGGCTGCGGAACAGCAATCCAGCGCCCGCGAGCAGCACGACCGCAAGCGTGACTTCCGCGACGACTAGCACGCGACGCGCCCGCGCCGCATCGACGCTTCCACGCACGCCGCGTCCGGCGGATCTCATTCGATCGTGTACGTCGAGCGTGAACGCCTTCACCGCGGGCCCAACGCCGCACAAGATCCCTATCAACGAAGTAGCGAAGAACGCGAACGCGAGGACTCGCCCGTCGAAGCCGACCTCGCCGAGCCGCGGCAGGTTGGCGGGCGCGATGGCGACGAGCGCCTTCACTCCGCCCCACGCGAGCAAGAGTCCGAGCGCTCCGCCGATCGATGCTAGGACCACGCTCTCGACGAGCAGCTGACGCACCAACCGGCCGCGCGTGGCGCCGAGCGCAGTGCGCAACGCCAGCTCGGCGTCGCGTGCGGCGACACGGCCGAGCGTGAGCCCACCGACGTTCGCGCACGCGATGAGCAGTACCAGTGTCACCGCGCCGAGGAGGACCCAGAGCGTGTCCCGCACGTTGCCCACCACGCTCATCAACAATGGCGTGACCAGCGCGTGCACGCCCGTGTTGTGTTCCGGATTCGCCTGTTCGAGACGGCGAGCGAGGCCCGTCATCTCAGAGCGAGCCGCGTCGAGCGACGCGCCCGGTGCCAGACGAGCGACGACGCTCAAATACCGCGCGCCACGCGAGCTCGGCGACAAATTGCGTTCGGAGAAGCGTGTGCCAAGGAACACATCGACGGGCTCGGGCCATTGCATGGCGGCGGGGGCGACGCCGACGACGAGCGTCGGGAATCCGTCGAGCGTGATCGTCCGGCCAACGACGCTGGAATCAGCGCCGAAGCGCCGGCGCCACAGCCTCTCGCTCAGAATGGCAACGCGCGCTGCTCCGGCCACGTCCTCGCCGGGCAGGAACGAGCGGCCGACCAGCGGTCGAACGCCGAGCACGTCGAACGTGTTCGCGGTGATCCGCGCCTGATCGATCTGTTCGGCGTCGCCGCTCCCCGAGAGGATCGTTTGACTGGAGTACGAAGCCGCGAATCCGGCCAGCGTGCGCGCGTCGCGCCGCCAATCCATGAGATCGACCGGGGAGACCGCCGTCGAACCACCCTCCATTACTGAATTGACCGCGACCAGACGGTCCGGATCCGGATACGCGAGCGGGCGGAGCATCACGCCGTTCACGATGCTGAAGATGGCCGCGTTGGCGCCGATGCCGAGTGCCAACGTCAGACACGCGACGATGCTGAAGACCGGCGACCGCGCCAGCGAGCGCGCGGAGTATCGCACGTCGCGCCAGAGCATCTCGATCCAGATGCCGGGCCGTACGTCGCGTACGCGCTCCTTCACCTGCTCGACACCACCGACCTCGAGGAGCGCGGCTCGGCGCGCCGCCTCGGGATCCATCCCCGCCTTGATCTTTTCTTCCGTGAGCAGCGCGACGTACGCGGCGAGCTCACGATCCAGCGCGCGATCGCTTCGATCGGAGTTGAAGAACGTCATCACCGGCTCTCGAGCGCCAACGACATGGCGGCCACGACCTTCTGCCACTCGTTCCGCTCGACTTGTAGCTGTCGGCGGCCTTTGGCGGTGAGCGTGTAGTATTTGGCGTCGCGCCGCGTCTCCGACTTTCCGAACTCGGACGTCAGCAGTCCCGCGTGTTCGAGCCGGTGGAGGGCGGGAAAGAGGGAACCGGGGCCAGGGTTGAACGCGCTCCCGGTGATTTGCTCGATGCGTCGGGCGATGCCAAGCCCGTGCAGCTCGCCGAGGCTCAGCGACTTGAGGATCAGAAGATCGAGTGTCCCCTTGAGAATCGTGACCGGTGCCATCGGCCCTCAACGTATCGGAGTTCGATACGTTAAGGTTTCGCCCAACCTATCGAATGTCAATAGGTCCACGATTCGACGATCATTTCTGAATTCCGGTGGCCACGATGAGCTTCTTCGCCACCAGCTCCTGACACAGATGGCCGATCACATAGTCCGGCGCGGTGTTCACCGAGACTTCGCGAGTCGCCGCCAATTCGGTAATTGTTGCCTCGACAGCCGCCCAGAGCGGCGTGTCACGATGCTCCTCGAAATTGCGTGACGGCATGAAGATGTCCTGGTTGGGAACCTGCGAAGAACCCTCAGGTGCTAGTCACACGCCGAGCGCCGAGGCGGTCGCGTTGGGCGAGGAGTCGATCGCGAGGGCGTCTCCGCCGAGATGCCCAAAGTACTCCTCGACGCACCAGAGAATGACCCGTCTGGTGAGCGAGAGACGCATCGCCGTGGGAGCCATCTTGTCGTCGATCAGACTCGTCAGTCGTGTGATGATGAGCGCGGGCGGAACGCCGGCCCGCCGCTCTACGCCCACGAAGCTCCACACGGCGCATCGCAGAGCGCGTTCGTCGATCGGCGCGCTGGCGAGGACAGCCGAGATGACCGCGCGCAGATCTTTCGCATCAGCGAGGTCTTCGACGCTGCGGAGCACGGCCCCGTTTCGATTGTTGTTCATGAGACCTCCGGTAATTCCACGAGCAGGCTGACCTGAAGGGCTCGGGGATCCGGCGCGACAATAGCGCGATGCGGAGGCCAAAGGGAGCGGATCGACGCCGCTCACCAGCTGTGGTTGTAATATAGCGGGTATCGGCGAGAAACCCCAACCTCGCGACTGGGGCTGATCGCCAAGCATCGGTGGGAATCGCGTATGATCGGAGAGCTTGGGGTGTTTCTGGGGTCTTTTTTCCAACGCTCCGTCAGCTGCGTGACCGGAATCGTATCTTGGTACGGGCGTGCTGAACCGACCGACCCCTCGTGCTGATCTTGCGGCTTCGACGACCGAACGACGAGGCGAACATGTACAGTTCTCTAATGACCGTGACGAGCGCTGTCCTCTTGCTCCTCCCCGCCGGCGCGAGGCCGCACCTCAGGCAGGCCACGCTTCCGAGCTACACGCGGGCGCTCCAGCTCGAGACCACGTCCGACGCCTCCGCGAACGTGAGCATCGGCGACGTCAACGGAGACGGGATGCTCGATCTCGTGCTCGTCAAAGGACGCCACGGGCCGGGCATGAGCCGCGTCCTCCTCGGTGACGGCCACGGTCATTTCACGACGGCGTACGATCTCTCGAAGGAGCCATATCACTCGTATTCCGGCACTCTCGTGGACATGGACCGCGACGGCGCGCTCGACGTCGTCCTGAGTAATGAGGGCGGCGGGGAAAAGCTCATCTTTCTGAACGACGGAAAGGGGCACTTCCGAATTGGATCGACGTTCGGATCGCCGGCATGGGACACGCGCAACGCCGCCATTGCTGACCTCAACGGCGACGGTCTGCCGGACATCGTCGTTGCCAATCGCGGCAATCATGCGGCGCAGTACTTCTGTCTCAACCAAGGGCAGGGCCGCTTCAGCGCAACGTGCGAGGCACTCGCTGACTACTCGGCGACGACTATCACGCCGGCTGACGTGAACCAAGACGGCAAGATCGATCTCGTTGTACCGCATCGCGACGGAGGGCAAAGCTACGCCTATCTGAATGGCGGGAACGCGTCGTTTTCGGACGCGCGGCGAGTTCCGTTCGGGTCATCGAATGGAACTGTGAGGATGGCGGTCGCGGGCGATTTCGACAACGACGGTCTCGTCGACCTCGTCCTGATCGACGACGAGCACAAGAAGGTCGAGCTCTGCTACGGCACCAAGACGGGCGGCTTCGCGCCACCGACGAGGCTCGACTCAGGCCAGGCACCATATGCACTGACTGTCGCCGATCTCAATCGCGACGGACACGCCGACATCATCGTGGGATACGTTGAGTCGCCCTCGGCTGTGTTTTTCGGTGCAGGGAAGCCGCGACAGTTCACCCGAGTGAACTTCGGCGACAACAAAGGCGCGGTGTACGGGTTTGCCGTCGCGGACCTGGACGGCGACAAGCAGCTCGATATCGCGGCTGCCCGCTCGGGGGCGCCGAACATGGTTTACTTCGGCGCAGCCGGGCGCCGCTGATCGGCTGGCTGTGAAGAGAGTCACCGATCCGGTGCGTGTTTCTTGCTGGGCGACCTCTCTAAACCAACCCCTTGTTCGCTCCCGCGCCCTCTCCTGATGCGCGTGGCCCATAAGGGCATGCCCCGGAGGGATTGTATGAAGCTCCATCTCGGAAAGGTTGTGCTCGCAACAGCAGCGGTGGCGATGGCTGCGCTCGCGCCAACCACGTCCCTGGCACAGGGGACGCCGGCGGGTATCAAGATCGACACGACGAGCCTGGGCCCAACGCTCGCGACGGCCGCGGGGATGACGTTGTACACCTTCGGCAGCGACACCGTCGCCGGGAAGTCGGTGTGTAACGCCCGGTGTGCGACCACCTGGCCCGCGGCTGCTGCGCCAGCCGACGCACAGCCGATGGGCGATTGGACGATCATCACGCGCGACGACGGCACCAAACAGTGGGCGTACAAAGGCCACCCGCTCTACACGTTCATGAACGACGCGAAACCGGGCGACGTCATGGGTAACGGCCGCGGTAAATGGACGGTCGCAAAGCCCTGAGCAGTTCCGCGCGCGCGACGCGGCTTGAATGAACAGTCCTCGAACGGCCCTTATGAGTAAACGCTCATGAGGGCCGTCCTTGCAAGTCGTGAGCGGAAGTCCATGACCGGCGGCCACCGCGCCGAGGGGGCGCTCGACACACTCCTGGACAGTTGGAGCGCGACGTGGCAACATGCACGCATGCGCAATTCCCATCGTCTTTCTCTCGCCGCCGCGTGCATCGCGACCGCGGGTTTGGCCTGCCACCGCTCAGGCACGTCGTCCCCCCCGGCACCCGCCGTCGCCGCTAGTCCGGCGGCAGTCATCCACTCGGCGTTTCCACCGGACTGGCGATTCAAGCCCGCCATCCCGGGTACGTTCGCCCAGCACGGCATGGTGGTCAGCATGTCGCGCGACGCGAGCGAGGCGGGCGTCGAGATCCTCAAGGAAGGCGGCAACGCCGTCGACGCCGCTGTCGCGACCGGTTTCGCGCTCGCGGTCACCTATCCGACCGCCGGCAACATCGGTGGCGGCGGCTTCATGACGATCCGCATGGCGGACGGACGCGTGATGACGCTCGACTATCGCGAAGTCGCGCCGCTCGCCGCGACGCATGACATGTACATCGAAAGCGGCAAGCTCACGGACAAAAGCCGTATCGGTTATCTGGCGTCGGGGGTACCCGGCTCGGTGGCCGGGATGGCCGAAGCGCTGCGGAAGTACGGCACGATGCCGCTGGCCAAGGTGATGGCGCCGGCGATTCGGCTCGCGAAAGAGGGTTTCATGATGGCCGCTCCCGAGAATGACGGCGGAAGTGGCGGGGGCCGCCGCGGTGGAACAGGGGAAAGGAACTGCAACGCGCTCATCGCTCGCTTCGAGGGAAAGGATCTCTTCTGTCCGGGAGGGCATGCGCTCGCGCCGGGCACTCGGTTCGCGCAGCCCGATCTCGCTCGTACGCTCGAGCTGATCGCGGCGCAGGGACCGAAGGCATTCTATGAAGGCGCGATCGCCGACTCGCTCGTGGCCGACGAGCGGCGAGGGGGCGGGATCATCACGAAAGAAGATCTGCGACGGTACACGCCGGTCTGGCGCGACGCGATTCGAACGAACTACCGCGGCTACACGCTGCTCACGATGCCACCATCGTCGTCAGGCGGAATCACGATCAGCGAAACGCTCAACATTCTCGAGAACTTCGCGCCGCTGCCGCCTCCCGGGAGCGCGGAGTACACGCACCTGGTTGCCGAGGCGCTGCGGCGATCGTTCACCGATCGCAACGAGAAGCTCGGCGACCCCGCGTTCGTCAAGGTTCCCCTCGATCAGCTCACGGACAAGGCGTACGCCAAGTCGCTCGCGTCGCAGATCGATCCGCATCACGCGTCCGCGACGCCCGCTTTCAACGCACGCGGCGAGGAGATGGAGACAACGCACTATTCGGTTGTGGATGCCGCTGGTAACGCGGTGGCGACGACGACGACGCTGAACGGCGGCTATGGCTCCGGCGTTTGGATTCGCGGCGCGGGGTTCTTCATGAACAACGAAATGGACGACTTCGCCGCGCAGCCGGGGACGCCGAACATGTACGGCCTCGTTCAGGGGGAGGTGAACGCCGTTCAGCCAGGGAAGCGCATGCTCTCGGCCATGTCGCCGACGATCGTCCTCGATCCGCAGGGCAAGCTGTTGCTCGTCACCGGCGCGGCCGGCGGGCCGACGATCATCACCACGACGATGCAAGTGATTCTGAACGTCATCGAGTTCCATATGAGTCTTTCCGACGCGATGCACGCACCACGTCTCCATCATCAGGGGCTGCCGGACCGTCTGGACTACGAGCCGAACGGTCTCAACGTCGCCGTTCAGGATTCACTCAAGGCGATGGGGCACGTGCTGGGGAGCCGTCAACTGGCGACCGCGAATTCGATAATGCGCGTGGGCGACGGCCTCGAAGGAGTCGGCGAGCCGCGGTCGCGGGGCGTGGCGGTGGGTTATTGATCGGGCGCCGAGCACGTATCGCCTAGGAGGAAGCGAAAAAAACGCGGTGCATGAGGTCTTGCGCGCACGACTCTGAGTGACCCGGGCGGGTCTCGAACCCGCGACCTACGGATTAAAAGTTCTGACCGGGCAATGTGAGGAAGCCAGCGATCAGCGTAGCACAGAGTGGAGTGGTGAAGAGTCGGATGTTGCGCCGAGAGGCAACGAACGGGTTCGTGTAGCCTCACGACGCACAGTTCGACGCACAGCGAATCGTGCTTGCTTCGAAGCCGATTCCCAAGCGCGCGGCCGGGTTCCTGAGAGCCTCCCGAGTCGTGTGGGCGCAGACCGGCAACGGACTGCTGGGAGCACATCCGGCTGGATGCAGAGTTCCAGCCGGGTGCGCCCCAATAAAAGGCTCTCTGGGGGGCGCAGGGGGGCGAAGCCCCCCGCTGCTACACCGCAAGGCGGCCAGTGCAACGCGGCCGAGGTGCCGCGCCACATCGCATGGCGGCTCGCGAACGAAGACGCGCTAGCGCCCGTTGAGCCGCTTGGAAAGAACGTTAGTAGAGTTTCCCCCAGCGAACCGGCGCTGGATCCAAGTGCGCGCGCCAAGCGCGCGCGGGCAATGCGCTATCAGCTCCGCGCGGTCGCGCAACGCCTATCGCAGCATGAGTCGGTGCAGAAGTGCGGGAGAGTCAGACACGGCCAGAGTCCCGTTCAAGTCTGCGCCAACACCGAGGGCGGCGCTTTCTTCTCCGGCCTCGTTCACTGCGGCTCGGTGTGGGAATGCCCTGCGTGCATGCAGGGCATTGCAGCGAAACGCGCGGACGAAATCAAACGGGCAATAGACCTACACAAGTCGATGGGCGGTGCGGCGTTCATGCTGACGCTTACGCTCCCTCACGACGCAGGCGACCGCCTTAAGCCGAT
>DATMHK010000044.1:0-18408 GCA_035554995.1 Gemmatimonadaceae bacterium | reverse complement strand
CTGGCGGCGGACACCGCGACGCCCGAGGCGTACGTCGACTTCGTGCACCGCACGCGCGGGGTGAACATCCCCGAATCGGACATTCGGACGCGCTATCGCTACGACGGCTGGGAAGAACAGATCACCGTCGCGTATCAGTCGATCGAACCGGAGCGGCCGAACTACTCCGCGGTCCGCGTGCCGGCGTTGGCCATCTACGCGATCGCCGATTCGGTGTCGCAGCTCGAGCCGTGGCAGCGAAGCGACAGCGCGAACGCCGCGGGATATCAGGATCTCGTGCGGGGGATGGAGACCGCCGAGCGGCCGCTGCGCGAGCAATTCAAACGCGAAGTTCCGCGCTCACGCGTTGTCGAGATCCACGGCGGCCACCACTGGATCTTCGTCAGCCACGCCGATCGCGTCTTCAATGCGGTGCGCGATTTCCTGGCCGCGCCCGACTCTCGGCCGGTTCGCTAGTCGAGGAAGCGGTTCCGCTCTTCCGGAGTCGGCACGACGCACGCCGGGCCGCCACGAACCAATCGGTGCCGGTGTCGCGCGACGAGATCGTACACGGCGTCGCGTACAGCGCGCGGGACGATTGCGGCAAGTACTCCCAGCGGACGCCACACACCGCCGAGGTACCGGAGAACCCGCAGTACGGCCGAGGATTTGGTCAGCACCATCTCCGGCTGCGCGTTGTCGCCCGGCTCGAACCAGATCACCGAATCCACGACGTCCAGCTCGGGGTGGCGCGCGCGAATGTCGAGCGCCGTCGGTCCCTGCAGGCTCGAGAAGCGAAGGGTGCGGCGCCTGCGGTCGTGTTTGAGTACGAACTGTACGCTCTCCGCGCAGAAGCCGCACGTACCGTCGTAGAGGAGCAGCGCCGAGCCGTCGCTCACGTCAACGCGCCTTGCCGCGCGACGCGCGCGGACGGACGAGTTTCTCGGCGGTGTGCGTGTCCGACACTCTTGCCACTTTCGTATAGGCCAGGTTCAACGCCTGCGCTTTCTCAAAGATAGTGGTGTCCGCCACGCCGGTTTGGCCTTTGGGATGGATCACCCAGATCGCGCCGCCGTCGAGCATGGCGTCCATCGCGCGTTCGATGCGCGACAATTGGGTGTCGCGCTCGACGCCGACGAAGACCACGTCGCACTCGCGAGCTGATTTACCGCGCGCGACATTGGCCGTTCGCTCCTCGATCTGCGCCTCGAGCTCAGGCGATGACAGCTCGAGCAACCAGACCTTGGCGTCCGGTTTCACGTCGAGTTTGTCGATCAGCCGCTTCGGCGGCTCTTTGAGCTTTTGCTCCCACCTCGACGCGGCCGGTTCGCCGAGTGTGAGTTTGACGCTCGCGCCAGGCGCGGTCACCGTAACGACGCCGCCGCGTCGGGTCACGCTCTGAATGTCGCGCCGCGATACCTTCACCCGCGCGTCGCCGCGTACGATCAGTTCGTCGGTCTCGAGCAGGACCGTTGCATCCGCGGTTCGTGGCTTACCCGAGCCGTCGTCCACTTGGACGCGGCACTTTGTCTCATATCCCATTGGAACCTCGCTCCACGACGACTTCAGTCGGCGTCGTCTCACCACCCAACCGGCGAGCCAACGCATTCAGATAGGACTTCAAGCTGCCCGTGTACCCCATGAAGAATCTCGAGACGAACCGAAAGATCGGGTTGTAGATCGAGCCACGTTCGGTGATGGTCACTCGAGTGGCCGATTCGCCGTCGGGTTCTACGCGATACTCCCACGCTCCGCCGAACGGCAGTCCCTTGTCGGCGATGCGTGCGACGAATCGCCGCGGCGGCTCCCACGCCTCCACCGCGAAGGTGATTGCGCCATGACTGCCGTGTTCGCGCCAGGACAGACCCGTGGGCGACGCGGGAAGAAGCTCGACGCGCGTCACATCGCTTCGCCACGACGGAAAGTCCGCCGGGGTGGTGATCGTAGACCACACGTCGGCAGGCTTGGCCGCGATGCGGGCGGTCACGGATGCTACATGGTCACGCGGAAGCATCACGCCGATCAGCGCGACAAGCGCGATCAGGGCGACCAACGTGCCGGCGACAATGACGATCCATTTCATGGATACGAATGGAAAGTGTGGACTAGGACGCCGTCCGCCGTGTCCGCCGCAGCGCCTTAGTACGTGACTGCTGCGACGCGACGGCGGCTTTGCCGAGTAGGGCAAGGCCGTGCAACGCGGCTCGGCGGTCGGCCGGCGGTAGGTGGTCGAGCATCTGCTCCACGAGGTTTGGCTCGAGCACCGAGTTCGCCGCGCAAATGCGCACGCCCGCGTCCGTAAGCCGGAGCTGGACTTTCCGTCGGTCCACCGGGTCGAGGACCCGAGTCACGTACCCCTGCTCGACCAGCCGGCCCACCGCGATCGACATCGTGGCCGGAGTCACCCCCATGTGCTCGGCCAGATCGGTGAGCATCGTCGGCGACTCGGCGTCGAGATGGTCCATGATGCTCACCTGTCGCCCGCTGACGAGCGCCGCGGAGTGCGGATCGCGGACGTGCCGACGATGGCAAGCGAAGTAGATCCGAGGGTAGTCGCGAAAGACTTGGGCGACGTCTGAGCGGAGGCGCATGCCTGGAAACTACGGCGAATAGTTAGCTTCGTCAAACTATTCGTTCAGCCAAAGCATTTCGGCGGACGCAGGTCGGCGCTCGCATTCGCAAAACACCTCGGCAAGTGCTGCCGAGGGCGCGTCAGCGGCGACGACAGACGCTCACACCGCCCTCACAATCGAGCGCCAAACCTCACGCGGTAGTCACGCCGAACATCAGCGCAACCTCGCTATTGCCAAGCTGATGGGGTCGGTGAAAGGATTGCGCCGCCGCAGATCCCCACCTCGCGCGTCCCCACGGTTTCCTGGCCACCCCCCCCCAGCCCGGCGGACTCCACTCGATGGTCTACGACATCAACACGCAGCTCGGCATCGCCTTCGTCGACTCTCTCGCCGCGCCCGATCTCGTCGCGCTCGGCGAAGCCCTCACCACCGTGCTCGAGGACGACCGGCTCGCGGCCGGCTCCCGTATATGTGTCGACTGTGGGCAGCTCGAAAACCTCGATCAGTCCATGGAGCTCGATCGGGTGTTCCGTGAGCTCTTCGTGTCGAGCGTCCGACGGCGGCCGCGGAAAGTCGCCTTGATCGCTCGGGACGAGGCAAGCCAGGTGGCCGCCCACACGTTCGTCGAGCAGCTGCCCGGCTCACTCAGCGCCTGCACGTTCGTCGCCGCCGACGTCTCCGGGGCGATGCGTTGGCTTGGTCGCGCCTGAGGACCGATCAGCTCAGCGCAGGCCGTTCAGCGCGATGATCGCGTAGGCTGTGGCGGCGTCGGACATGAACTTGCCGACGTCGCTCGCCGGGTCGCGATTCTTGTTGACCGACGAGGCGCGCCACATTCCCGCTTGCTCCTGATGTTGGATGAGCCACGTCACGCCGCTGCTGACGTGGTGGTCGTCGCGCGTCATGCCGCCACGCTGAAGCGCGATCACGGCCAACGCCGTGGCATAGCCGTCGCTCGCTGAATCGAGCGGCGTCGCGTCTCGCCGCTTCCACGGACCGAGTGCCGCCGTGGCCCATCCCCCATCGGAGCGCTGCGCCGCGACGATGGCGTCGACGATCGATTGGCGCTGCGCAGATGACAGCGTGCCCGGAAGCAGATCAGATGCCCACAACGCCATGGCGCGATTGAGCAGATGCGTCGTGTCGGCGTTGTGTTGCAGGAACGCCTTCAATGCCTCGACGCGATCGCGGATCGCCGAATCCGACGCATACCCGCCGGGAGCACCACCAACGGCGATCGCCGCGAGCGTCGCCCCGAAATACGCCGAGCCGGTGGACTCCCAGGGTTCGTACTTGAAGTTGAGCCACGCCCACGCGCCTTTGAGATCACCGCTGCGGAATTGCAGCGCCCACATGTTGGAGAAGGCTTGGCGCAGGTCGTCGCTCACGACGGCGGTTGCGGCGTCGCGTCGAGAGAGAATGAGCGCATTCAATACCGACTCGGTGCCGCGCGACTCGCTCGTTTTCGGCAGCCCGACGGTTTGGTCGGGGTAGAACGGCTCGACCTCTCTCCACAGCCGAACACGCGTGACCACGTCCTCGACGACCTTCCGTTCACCTTCGCTGGGCTGCGATTCGCCGAGCGCTGATCGCAGCGCCGGTCGCGCGAGGGCGAAGGGAAGGGCCGTGTGGCAGCTCACGCAATACGTCCCGTGATCCCGTCGCGCGGTTTGCCATCCGCGCCACCACGTGATTCGCGAATCCAGGTAATTCGCCGCACCGCGGGCGTCGAAGTCGGCGGCGCGACGCGTCCCATTCCCCCGCTCGGCGGCAAACATTGTGGCGCCGACCCCGAGCGACAACAGCAAAGCCAAAGGTGCCGCAAATGCTCGTGAGCGCATAGTCGCAATACTAAGGTCCGCCGCCATTTCCAGCCAGGACGGCCGAACCAACCCCGAATTGGGGTCAGACCCTATTTAGAGAATGCGAAATAGGGTCTGACCCTAATTCAAGAAATTGCCGTCGGAAACTGAGCTAATCCGCACCTCGGCGCGACGCGCGCTTCGTGAGCGCCGCCAGCAAGGGCAAGGCGCGCACGCCCAGGGGCTTCACGATTCGATCGAGGGGCCCAAGCGTCGCCCGCACCCGCCCGATCAGCCCGCGTTGTTCCACGCGCGCGAGCGCATCCCGGCGCAGTCGGGCGTCGAGCGTGATGGGAATGGGCGGCCCGACCGGTATCGAATCGATACGCTCCCACGCCTCTTGAAAGGCGACGTAGAAGTGGTCTCGCGCAACGGCCCGTCGGCGCTGCAACGCTTCCGGGAGATGACCACTCGATCTGCCGATCCCCTGGCCGATCGTCGGCGTCATGTTGATTTCCCACGTCTGGATGCGGCCATCCTTGACGGCGTAGTCGATGCGTCCGTACCCAACCCCGGCGAGCTGGAAGATCTCCGCGAGCGCCTCGCGGTGTGGGTTGGAGAGAACGTATGCGACATTCTCCTCGATGAACTCCGGCCCGTCCTCGGTGCCTTGCCGCTTGATCATCCAATCGCGGCTGATCGCAACATTCTTTGGTATCACCCGATCGCCAACGATGAAAGCGCCGTATTTGCGCACGATGCCGGAGGCGTCGGCGGTGTCGCAGAACTCGATCGCAAGCAATTCGTCCAGACGAAAGCCTCGGGCAAGCGCGCGGACAATCGCGGTGTCGACGTCGCGCGGCGTGTGCAACAGCGGCGAGAGCGGACCTCCGTGGTCGCGTTCCGATCGCAGGAACACCGGAAAGCGCAGCGCTCGATGATCGCGCGTGATTCGCTCGGCGCGGAAGTCGTTTCGTCCGAGACGGGAAAGCGTTTGCAGCAGCGTGAAGCGACGCATCGTCCGCGTCGGGTGATTCACGAAACGCACACCGTCTGATCCATCGAGCTGGCCGACGAGTGTCTCGACGAGGCGCAGCATTCCCGGCGACAACTGGTCGAGCGCCGACAGTACGTAGGTTCCCCGTTCGAGGCGCGTCCACTCGGCCAGGCGTTCGTACTCCACGATACGAAACCGCGTGGCGAGCGCGGCGCCGCGTATCGAGAGATAGTCGCGCGCCGTGAAGGTCTCCTCCGGCGTAGTCACGAAGTGGATCACGCGTACGCCCCGTGCATGCCATTTTCAGGCAGCGCCGCTCCGCCCACGCTCGGAGCGCCGAACGGCGCCGCGCCGGACGATTGGGCATTCCATAGGCGCTGGAAGGTCGCGCAGCCGCCGAGGAGCTCCGCGGTCGTGCCCAGTCCGACGGGACGTCCACCCTCGAGTACGAGAATCCGCGAAGCGTTGCGCAGTGTCGAGAGGCGGTGCGCGACCGAGAGTACCAGGCGGCCGCGCGAAAGCCGGTCGATCGCTCGCTGCACGAGGGCCTCGGAGTACGAGTCGAGACTGGATGTCGCTTCATCGAGCAGCAGAATCTCCGCGTTCTTCAGGATCGCGCGCGCGATGTTGACGCGCTGTGCTTCGCCTCGCGACAGTGTTCGCCCACCGTGCCCGACGATGGTTTCATAGGCGTCCGGCATCGCCACGATCTCATCGTGAATTCCGGCGGCGCGCGCGGCGTCCTCGATCTCGTCGTCCGTGGCCGCGGGACGGCCGCAGCGGATGTTCTCTCTGATGGTTGTGGAGAAAAGGAACGGATCCTGAGTAACGATGGCGATGCGCGAGTGCACGTCTTGCAGCCGCAGGTCGCGAAGATCGACGCCGTCGAAGCGCACCGCGCCCGCCGCGGGATCGTAAAAGCGCGCGACGAGGTTGAGCAGCGTGGTTTTTCCGGCGCCGGATGGCCCGGCGATGCCGAGCGTCTCGCCGGCGCGCACGTGGAACGAGACTCCGTCGAGCACCACCGTGTCGCCGATGGCGAATCGCAGATCCTCTCCAGTTATGACGGCAGGTCCGGCGAGGAGCGGCTTGGCTCCGGGTCGGTCGTGGATCTCCGGGCGCTCGTTCAGCAGTGAGTCGAGATGCTCAACCGCCGCGCCATACCGCTGAATTTCCAGATAATTGGTGTTGACGTTGTTGAGCGGGCCGTGCGCCGCCCTCACCGCCATGAGGAACGCGAGCAGCTCCGGCCAGCCTAACGATCCGCGCATCACCTGAAGTCCGCCGACGACGATGACCGCGATGAAGCTCAACCCGCCCAAGGTCGCGAGGACAACGCCGGCGAGCGCGCGCACGCGCTCCATCGCGATCACCTCGTCGAAGTAGCTGCGCGCACGCCCTATCGTCCTATCGGCTTCGATCTCTTCGCCCTGGTAGATCTTGATGATGCGGATGCCATGCAGGAGCTGGAGGATCACGTCGAACAGAACGACACCCTTGCGTCGCACGCCGAAGGCGAGGGCCAGCGTACGTCGGGCGACAAAGAAGATCGGCGCCGCTGCCAGCGGCAGGAGCACGAACGCCCAGAGCGCGAGCGCGGGACTGAGGACGATGGCGGCGACTAGCAGCCCCGCCGCCTGCACCGCCTCCAGGCCCAGGTTCGCGACGGCGAGCGTCACCATTCGCAGTTGGGTGACGTCCTGACGGACCGACTGAATCAGGTCCCCGTGCGTTCTCCGATCAAAGAATCCTACTGAGAGACCGAGGAGCTGTTGGATGAGTCGCTCCATCGTCCCCAGCTCGATGACTTTTACGATTCGTTGCTCGGTGACGCGCGTGTCGTACGTCAAGAGCGCCGCACCGAGGAATGCGACGAAGAGTAGAACGACGACGGTCCATAACCCGGCCGGATGCGCCGTCGCGTGGGCTGAGCGGGTGGCGAGCGCGCCGCCGAGGAAATCGCGGATCAGCAGGATCGTTCCCGCCGTCAGCGCCGACCGGCCCAATGAGCCGATGGCGAAGCGGGCAACTAGCCGCGGTTCGTCTCGCAGAAGACGAAACGGCAGCGCCAGCGACTGTTTCACGTCGCGTCGGCGATGCGCGGATCGGTGACCGCGGCGGAGCGGACCGAAACGGCCCTGACGCCGCGTGAAAGCAGCACGGCCACGCTCATGTTCGCCGTAACGTTCAGCAGTGTTTTGAAGAGATCGGGGATCGTCTCGGCGGCCTCGGTGATCACGAGCGCCTCGATGGGGATTCCAGCGGCGAGGTACGCCGGCGCTGTTTTGAACGCCGAGGCGCCTCCCGGCAGGCCGACCGTACTGAAGCTCAGCACCAGTACGGTGAGCAGGAACGAGGCGAGCGTTCCGGCGCTCAGCGGAATGCCGTAAATGTGCGCGAGGAAGAGCAGCTTCGCGGTGCTCGAGATGGTGCGGTTCGCCTTGAAGAGCGACGTGGCCAGTGGAAGCACGAACCCCGTCGACGATTCCGGGAGGCGGAGTCCCGCGCGAGCCCCGTCGATGAGCGCCGGCAACGAAGCGATCGACGAGCTGGTGCTCAGTCCCACGAGCTGTGCGGGCGCCACCGCACGCTGGAACTCGCGCAGCGACGTGCGCCCGAACACGATGGCCACCGGATACCAGAGCGCCACGAACACCAGCAGCATCGCCGAAACGAAGACGATGAACCCGGCGACCACACCGGCGGCAACTCCCCCGGCCCCCAGGACAAATAGGTAGGTGAAGATGAAGACCCCACCGGGGACAAACCACAGGATCCATCGGATGCCGGTCAGCATCGCCGCCGCGGCGGCGTTCGAGAGCTTGGTGAGTGGCTCGCGGTGCTCATCCGGCAGTTGCGTGATCGCGATCCCGATAAAGAGCGCGAACAGAAGCACCGGCAGCATGTCGCCACGCCGAGCCGCCTCGAAAAGATTCTGTGGAAGGAGGCCGCCAACCCATTCGGCGAGGCTCGTGTTCGGCGGCGCTGCGGCCACCTGCCGCGCAGCGTCGGGCACGGGCGTAGCGGCGGTGACGGCGGCAACGGCGTCGGTGTTCACGGGCCATTGTTCGACGATCACGCGTCCTATGCCGACGGTCATCACTCCGCTGATCGCCAACGCCGCGACGAAAGTGACTAGTGCGCGTGCGCCAAGTCCTCCGGCGGATTCTCCCCGCGGCATGCCGGTAATCGAAGCCAACGTGGTCGTGACGACGAGCGGCAGGACGAGCAGCAGGAGCGCCGAGATCCAGAGTTGCCCGATCGGCTTGAGCGCTCCGGCAAGGACGTGAAAGCCCGACCATCCCGAGCTGTGCCCGAGAAAGCCGAGGGCGAGGCCGGCGACGAGCGCAACGACGGCCCATGTGGACGAAGGGCCGCGGCGGACGGTGGGTGGAGGAGGAGGGGTGCCGGTCATGAGGCTCAGCATTCAACCCCACGTACCGGGCGTCAAGTATCGCACGCGTGCCACAGCACCGGGGTCAACTGAGGCAATTGGAGATTGTCAATGCTCGCGTCCAGAACGATTTGTTTAGATGAGCAATGTCATGGTGCCGGGCGTTGGGGCGGTCGTCGTAATCTCTGTCGTGCTCGCCGCTATCCGATCCGCCGCCGTCGTCGGGGTCGACGCTTACGACATCTGCGTCGAGGTGGACGTCGCGGCCGGATTACCGCATTGGACGATCGTCGGTCTGCCGGCCGGCGAGGTGAAGGAGAGTCGCGAGCGGGTTGTCGCCGCGCTGACGAATTCGGGGTTCGAGATTCCTGCGCGACGCATCACCGTCAGTCTTTCGCCCGGCGATTCACGAAAGGTCGGCACTGGATTCGATCTGCCCATCGCGATCGGCCTGCTCGTCGCCGTAGGCCAGCTCGATGCGGCTTCCGTGAGCAACGCCGTGTTCCTGGGCGAGCTTGGATTGGACGGGGCGATTCGCGGAGTGCGGGGCGTCTTGTCGGTCGCGCGGCACATCGCGACCGACGCTCCCACGTTCGTGCTTCCGCCAGCGAACGTGAACGAGGCGTCGCTCGTTCGCTCGCTCCCGCTTGCCGCGCCGCCGACGCTGCGCGATCTGGTCGACGCACTCGGCCGAGACTCGCTCCCGCTCGTGAAGGGCCAGTCGGCCGCGGCTCCCGCTGATGACGAAGCGGACTTCGCCGACGTCGTCGGACAGGAAAGCGCCAAACGCGCGCTCGAGATCGCGGCAGCCGGAGCGCACGCGTGTCTCCTCGTCGGCCCGCCCGGTGCCGGAAAGACGATGCTTGCCCGCCGTCTGCCGTCGATTCTGCCGGCGCTCACCGAAGAGGAGGCTCTGGAGGTCACGGCAATTCACTCAGTCGCCGGCCTGCTCCAGGGGTCGGGCGCGTGCGTCGCGAGCCGCCCTTTTCGGGCGCCGCATCACTCGATCTCGTCGGCGGGCCTCGTGGGTGGCGGCGGGTCCCCGCGGCCTGGTGAAGTGAGTCTAGCGCACAACGGCGTCCTTTTTCTCGACGAGTTGCTCGAGTTCCCGCGCGCGGCGCTCGAGGCGCTGCGCCAGCCGTTGGAAGACGGCCGCGTTGTGATCTCGCGTGCCGCGCTCAGTGTCGCGTTCCCGGCCCGCTTTTCACTCGTCGCCGCGATGAACCCCTGTCCATGCGGTCATGCCGGCGATCCACGCCGCATGTGCGTGTGCTCGGAGTTGGAGACGACCCGATACCGCGCGAAGCTGTCGGGCCCGCTCGTCGATCGCATCGACATGCATGTGACCCTGACGCCGGTGCCGATCGAGTCACTCGGTCTGGTGAGACATGGCGAATCCTCGTGCGTGATTCGGTCCCGCGTCGAAAGCGCGCGCGAGGTGCAGCGTGAGCGTTACGCCGCGTACAACGGCACTCGCGCCAACGCGACTGCGCCACGGCGACTCTTGTGGCATGACGTCGATCAGGCCGCGAGGGCGGTGCTCTCTTCAGCGGCTGAAACGCTGAAATTGTCGGCGCGAGGCTTCGATCGCGTGCTGCGCGTCGCACGAACTATCGCCGACCTCGCGGAGAGTAAGCGCATTTCCGACCAACACGTCACGGAAGCCATCCGCTATCGGCCGCGTTGATGTAGGCTCAGATCACGAATATCCGGCCAGCTGAGGTTGATCCGAAGATCTTTCTCGGTAATGAGAAAGGCGACGAGTAGGATTTGATCGCGCGAGCTCAGGGCTTGGTGCCCCGGCCGGAGTCGTATGGTTGAACTGCCGCGGACACGCCGCGGGCACGCGCGGCACAACGCGGCGTGGCTTTGAGAATTTCATCGCAACGAGCCGGAGATTAACGGGGCCGCCGCTCCGGAGGTTTCTCGTAGCCTCCTGAGCGGCGGTTCGCAAAAACAAGCTGGGCTCGTGGTGCAGCGGTCTCGATCGGCTCTCCGCGTAGTGTCGGCGCATGCCCGGGTCGTGTCCGCGTGTTCCATCCCGCGATTACGCCTCACGCGCAGGACGTAGGCAACGCGCGAGAAGCCAACCGTAAAGCCTCGCATCGTAGCTTGCCAAAACGCGGCGCAATGCGCCAATTCACCGCGACATGGCGAGCAGCACTCACGGCGACGAAGCCTTTTCGCTCGACTACTTCAAGGAGGCGTTCGCGCCGGCCTACCGAGTCGAGCGACTCCTCGGCGTTGGCGGCACCGCGGTCGTCTACCTCGCGCACGACGCCAAGCACGATCGTGAAGTCGCGATCAAGGTGCTGCGCAGTGAGCTCCACGGGACCGACGGCGCGACGCGCTTTTTGCGCGAGATCCGCGTTGCGGCCCGGCTCACGCACCCGAACATCATCCCCCTCCTCGATTCGGGGAACGTCGACGCGACGCCGTACTACGTCATGCCGTTCGTGCAGGGGGAGTCGCTGCGTTCGCGGCTCGACCGCGCACGTCCGATGCCCATTGACGAGGCGGTCGGACTGATCGTCGAAATCGCCGACGCGCTGGCCTACGCGCATGCGGCCGGCATCGTACACCGGGACATCAAGCCCGAAAACATTCTGCTGCTCGGCGGGCACGCCGTGGTCGCCGACTTCGGGATCGCGCGCGCGCTTTCGAACATCGTGGGTGATTCGCCGGTCACGTCATCGGGGTTCGTCGTCGGGACGCCGGCGTACATGAGCCCGGAACAGGCCACCGGCAGCGACGAAGTCGATCATCGCTCCGACATCTACTCCCTGGGCACGATGCTGTTCGAGATGGTCTCCGGGACGTTGCCGTTCGCGGCGGATTCGGCCCGAGCGTTGATCGCGCTGCGTTTCACCCAAGCTGCGCCGCGTGTGACGACCGCCGCCCCAACGGTTCCGCCGCACATCGACGCCGCCCTCGCCGCTGCCCTCGCGTTCGAGCCGTCCGACCGGCCCGCGAGCGCGAACGCGTTTGCCCGCGCGCTTCTGGGCAAAGACCCGACGCTGACGGCATCCACGTTCGGCACGCTGGCTCCGGGCGCCCCGATATCCGCTCCGTCACCGCTCACGACGGGGGATCCGGCGATGCCTTCGCTCGCGGTGCTCCCGTTCACGAATCTCAGCGGCGACCCGGAAAACGAGTTTCTCTCGGACGGCATCACCGAGGAGATCATGACGGCGCTCAGCCGGCTGCGCACGATTCGCGTTGCTGCGCGTACGTCGTCGTTCGCGTTCAAGAACCGCCGCGAGGACGTGCGCGAGATCGCTGAGAAGCTCGGCGTGACCAATGTGCTCGACGGCAGCGTACGGCGCGCCGGTCAGCGGCTCCGCGTCGCGGCGCAGCTGGTCGACGCGCGAAGCGGATTCCAGCTGTGGTCCGACCGGATCGACCGCTCGTTCGACGACGTGTTCGAGATCCAGGACGATATCGCCAAGGCGATCGCAGAGGCACTCTCGGCGACGCTGTTCGTATCGGCGACGACGCACACCCAAGAGCGCGTTGCCGCGCCGGTGTACGAGCTGTATCTGCGCGGACGCTTTGCCCTCGCCAAGCGTACCGAGCGCGATCTGGACGCAGCCGCCGGGTTCTTCGAGCAGGCCACTCATCAGGATCCGGAGTTCGCGCTCGCACACGCCGGTTTGGCCGACGCGTTGGTCGTCCTCGGCATCTACGGCACGCGGCCGGCGAGCGACGTCATGCCGCGAGCCCGTGCGGCCGCGGAGCGCGCCCTGGAAATCAACCCGTCGCTCGGCGAAGCACACGCCAGCCTGGGCGTAGTGCGCGCCCTGTACGACTGGGATTGGAACGGGTCCGAGGACGCGTTTCTGCGCGCGGCCGCGCTCAGCCCGCGCTACCCGACGGCGTTCCAGTGGCGGGCGATCAATTCTCTCATCCCGCGCCGTCGCTTCGCCGAGGCGCGCGCCGCGATCGAACGAGCCCGCGCGCTCGACCCGCTGTCGATGGTGATGATGACGAGCGTCGCCATTGTGCACCATTTGTCGGGCGACACGCCGGGGGCGATCGACGCGTTGCGGCTCGCGCTCCAGGTCGATCCGAATTTCCTCATGACCTACTACTTCATGGGCGTCATGCTGCGTGACGCCAACGAAGTCGAAGAAGCCGAGAGAATGTTGCGCTCGGCGATCGAGCGGGCCGGCGGCACCGGAACACCCGAGATGCTCGCCAGTCTGGCGCTCGTACGCGCGCGCCGTGGCGCCGAAGCCGACGCACGGGCGCTACTCGGCCAACTCGAGTCGATGCGGAGCGAGCGCCACGTGCCGCTGTGTCTCACCGCGCGCGTCCGGGCGTCGCTCGGCGAGATCGATGCGGCGGTGGACGAGGTGGTGCGCGCGGCGGAAGCGCGAGAACCGGAGATCGTGTTCATCGGAACGCGGCCGTCGTACACGCCGATGCACGCGCACCCGCGCTTTCAACAACTTCGCGCGCGAGTCGGCGTCTAGTCTGCCCGTAGCGCGCGCAGTTCGCCGCGGTAGTGCAGGGCGCCCAACTTCGTGAACACCGGATCCGCGGCGTCGACGAGCTGTTCGCGCTCGCTCCCGCGCGCGTCGCGCGCCAACTCGAGTCGCGCGCGCGCCTGCTCGAACGGCATGTCCAGCACCTCGCCGGCCGCCAAGGCCTTGAGGAATGCCGCGCGCGCGTCGCCGGCTTTCCCGAGATAGCGCAGCCACTGGCCGCGCAACACCCACGCGCGGGGATGCACGTTTCGGAAGATTCGCGAGAAACTCATGGCGCGCTTCACGCCCGTGCTCACGCGTTGCTCGAGTGATTGCTTGTGCGCTCTGGCTACGTCACCGCCACCATCGAGCAGCGCAAGGTAGACGTTGATTGCCTCGCAGTAGTCATCGGCCCACTGATACCCCATCGCCTGTCGCTTCAGTCCGTCGAACACCACGTCGGCCGCGCGCATCGCCTCTTCGTCGCGTCCCTGCCGGAGCCTCGTCATCGCGGTGGATCGGGCCTTGTCAATCGGCGTGCCCCGGTCCGTAACCGGTGTTTCGATCTTCAACGCCGCCTCGAGGGCGCGCGCTGCCTGTTCGATGTCGCCTTTTCCAAGCCACGTATCGGTTTCGTCGAGCAGTGAGTAGCACATGAGCGTCTGGCTGCCCTGCATTTCCGCCAGCTCGCGCTGTCGTTTCCACCCGGTCGGCGCGAATTCGTAGTCGCCCTCGCAAATCGCCAGCGTCGTGCGGAATTGCCACCCGTCGGCCTCGTTGCCCAAATCGCCAAGCTCCACCGACAGTGCGTGTCCCTTGGCGTTTGCTTCCTTCGCGCTCGCCCAGGCAGCGCGCTGTGCGAGCGTAAGGGCACGGATGTGCCAGACGTACGCCAACGCCGACAGTCCCTCGCGTTCAGCCATCGCGATCGCGCGCTCGGCGTACCACTCGGTCTGCTTTGAAAGACCGACGAGATAAAACAACATCGAGGAATTGATCATCACGCGGGCGAGTGGCGTCGACGACCCCGCCTCTTCGCCGACGTTGAGTCCACTCAGCGTGACGTACAGCAGCTTGAGCGGCGACTCGCCCTCGAGGTAGTACGATTGGCCGAGGGATCTGTAGCACTCCACGGCCTCGTCGAGCAGCGCTTTGTCGTGAACACGCCGGCCGAGGTACCGGTTCGGGAAGAGCCGGTGATTGATCTGTCGCCCGACCTCACCGAGTGTGCGCAGCGTCCATCCGCCAATCGTGACAGGCACCGGGCGATGCAGAGAGGAGAGCGCGCGCTCACAATGAACGCGGCTCGCGTTCAGCGCGCCGCAATAGTATTGCGAAAGGCCGAGACCTTTTTCCCACAGCGCGCGCCGCGAGGCAGGCACGGCGACCTGACCGCCGTCTACAAGCTCCATCGCCTGCGTCAGGAATGTCACCGCGTCGGGAAACGCGCCGGCGAACATGGCCTGCTGTCCGGCTTTCTCGAGGTAGTCCACCGTGCGCGCCGGGTCGGCTGCGCGCGCCCAGTGATAGGCGAGCAGCGCGTAGTGCGGCGACAAATCCTTGGCGTGGTTGCGCTCGTACCATGTCGCCACAGCTCGATGCAGCGGCTGCCGTTGCGCGATCGGCATCGACTCGTAGGTGACGTCGCGCGTGATGACGTGCTTGAAGAGATACGCGAGATCCGGCTCGGGCGTCTCGAGCATCGTCAAATGGGCGGCGGCGAGCGCCTCGAGACGGCCGTGGATCTCCGGCCGCTCGTCTTCCACGGGATGGGTCTCGCGCACCATCCGCTCGCGGAACAGCCGTCCGATGACCGATGCCACTTTGAGACAGAGCTGTTCGCCCGGCGCGAGTCTGTCGAGACGACTGATGATTACGCCTTCGACGGTGGTCGGAACATCGATCGTCCTGAGGTCGCCAACAGTGCAGGACCCGTCGCTCACAAGCACGGCGCCGGCTGCGACGAGCGCTTGGAGCAGCTCCTCACAAAAGAACGGATGGCCGGCGACGCGTTCCTCGACGAATGTCGCCAGTGACGGCGGAACGTCGGACACGCCGAGCCGCGCGGCGATGAGCGCTCGCGTCTCGTCGGCCGACAGTCCCTCGAGCTCGAGATGGCGCTCTCCGGCCAACTGCACGAGCCGCGAGAAGTCGGTTGGAACCGGATCGCCGAGCGGTCGTGTCGCCGCGAGTGTCATGAGCGGACGTACCGACTGCGCGACATCGAGGAGCAAGCCCCACGACGACGAGTCGAGCCAATGGACGTCTTCGATGGCGAGCAGTGTCGGGTGTTCGGTGGCAAACCGTTGCAGAACGCGCGACAGCAACCGCTTCGTGTTCTCGGCGCGGATGTCGCCGGTCATCTCCGCCGTGAGCGGCGTGTCCGCGATGTGGACCGGCAACACCGCGCTTGCCAGTGGAATGAGCCGCTCGAGGTCGGGGAACGTGTCGACCATTTTCGCGACGCGTTCGCGCGCTGTGGCAGCCGTGTCAGCCGGTCCGACGCCGAAGACCGACGAGAACACCGGGCGCCAGGCGTAATACGGCGTCGTCTGCTCGATGGCGTCCGCGCCTGCGGTCAGCACGCTCAATCCCTGATCGCTCGCCAGTCGCGACGCCTCGGAGACCAGCCGCGATTTCCCGAGGCCAGCGTCGCCTTGAATGATCGTTACGCCGGCATGATCCCCCGATCGTGCCACGCCGAGCCGGTCGGCGATCACGGCGAGCTCGCGCCGCCTGCCGATGACCTGCGCGTCGCGGCTCGCAATGGGCGTCACACGGCCGAGCGGACGAAAAACGTCCACCGGTTGAGTTCGACCGCGCACGTTAACTGCAGCGACCGGCTCGAAGGCGACGCGGCCTCGCGCCGCCCTCATCGTGGCAGCGTCGCAGATTGGCGCATTCGAATCGACGTGCGAGAGGCGTGCGGCGAGGTTGATGACGTCGCCGCGCACCATGTAGTCGCGGCGGACGTCGCTTCCAAAGCTGCCGCACAGCGCGCGACCGGTAGCGATGCCGACGCCGCGGTCGAGGCCCGTGTCGGCGAGCGCCCGCCGAAGCTCGTGCGCGGCGAGCACGGCACGCAGCGCGTCGTCCTCATGCGCGCGTGGCGGCAGTCCAAACACGGCGAGCAGCAGGAGGCCTTTGTCGTCCACATCCACCCGGACAGTGCCCTCGAATCGCCGGCCGATGTCCTGAAACGCGCGCACCCGCTCGTGCGCGCGGCCGAGCTCCGATGCGTCTGTGCTGGTGAGTCCTGGAATGTCGGCGAAAACCACGGATACGACGCGCGACTCGGCGAGCCACTCCGCGTTCGAAGACACCAGCCGATCGAGCACGGCTGGTGGAAGAAACGGGCGGAGCAGAGCGTCGTACTGTCCGTTGTTCGACACACGCGAATTCCGCGGCCGGGCGCCGATTCGCTCGACGACGCGAGTGAGGACAATGCCACCGCCGTTGGCGTGCCCCTGACACCGTTGTTCCAGATGACGCCACGCCGCGTCAGACACTTGCACCGTGCCTGCCGTCGCTCGTCGCTCGGCCGCGGTGACGTCACCGATCGCCGCGCCGCTCGCGCTCAGCTCCCAGCGGCCGTCCAGCCCGCCGACGAAGCCAAGTTGCAGGTCCCCATAGCCGATGCCGATGCGCGTTGGAAATTGTCCGGCCGACCGCTGCCCGATGGCGTCCTGGATGGCGAGGGCGGCTTGCGCCGCGCGAGTTGCAGCCGCCGTCTGCTCATCCGGCGTTGTAGCGGGCCAGTAGCATAGAAAGGCATCGCCCGCGATCGAAACCACGTCGCCGTCGTTGTTCTCTACGGCCTGGACGACGTCCGCGACGTACTCATTGAGGAGCCATGTGATCTCTTCGAGACCCGACCGCCCTCGCGCGGCAAAGGACTCGACCAGCGACGTAAATCCTTGAATGTCACTGAGTAAGACCGCGCCGGTCTCCGCGCGAGCCTCTGGCGCGGACAGCTCGCGCCCATCGACCAATCGGTCGAGGAGGGTGCGGGACAGATAACTGGAGAGGGAGTGCCCGGACGGCGCGGCGGGAGGGGCGGTCATGTTTGCCACAAGAAACGGCGAGTGGTATTGTCTCGCAAGGAAGATCCACCGCAGCACGGACGTCTCGCCGCACCGGACGCCGTCCCCCCCCCGCAACGCCGCGAGGTTGGTTATGCATGTGCGTCCGATTCGCCTTCAGCCGGTCAAGCCGTTCAACGGCGGCGGTCTGTCGATCGAGCCCCAGGTGCAGAACGCGCTCAACCTGGCGTTGCCGCTCAAGAACCGGGCGCAGATGCCGGCACTGCTCGCCCTGATAGAACAGGCGACGGATCAAATCCACGACGCGCTCACGGGCCTGCACTACGTGCACTTTGCACGCTTCCTGCCGACGCCTGACTTCTCGACGCTGCAGGTCGTGACCACTTATGACGGCGATCTCGATTCCTATTTGATGGACTTCGTCAAGGTGCTCGGCCCCGAATTCAACGCGATTCTCGAATTCGTCGAAGGCGCCCCGCCGCTGCCGGTGCAGCAGTACCCGCAGGAGTTCATCGCCTTCGTGAAGGCGAACAACCTCGCGGCACCGGTGTGGTCGGCCTACCCGTTCATGACCGTTCTCGACGTTCTCACCGCGCCCAGCACCATTCGCTGAACCAGGACACAACATGACGACCATCGCACCGACCGCGGCGGACGCCGCGTCGGCGGCATCGCCGACCGAACCGGGACAGATCACTCCCGCGGACCTGCACGACATCCAGGGCAACGTTGTGCGCGGCTACCGGATGCCGAACGCACGGCACTTTGCGCTTCGCGTGAACAATGGTGGAAGCGCGCGGCGGTTCATCGCCGGCTTGATTCACGATTCGGGTTTCGACAACGGTCCGTACATCACGACGGCCGCGCCATGGCCGGGGGGCGAGAAGCCGAGCTATTGCCTCAACATCGGGTTTACGTCGATGGGGTTGAGCGCGGTCGGGCTTCCGGCGTCGATCGTGTCGCTCTTTCCGGCCCAGTTTCAACAAGGCTCGGCTCACGGCGCCAAGAAGCTCGGCGATACCGGCTCGAGCGCGCCAGACCAGTGGGTGATGGGCGGTCCGGCGAATCCGCAAACGCACATCGTCTTGTCGCTCTTCACCAACGAGGAGCGTGAGCCGGCGCGCGAAGAGTGGACGGCGGTATTGCTCGAG
>DATMHK010000043.1:0-2502 GCA_035554995.1 Gemmatimonadaceae bacterium | reverse complement strand
CGTGTTGGGCGGAATGAGCCGTGTGACGACGTCAATGTTGCCGAGACGCTGTAGGCGCGCCCGACGCTGACGGTAGGCGTGGCGCAGCACGAGGATCGACAGGAGCGGCAAAAGCACCGCCAACGGCAGCAGCCAGAGATGGTCGAACGTAACGTCGCTCATCGTCATGGCAGCGGCCCTCGACGCGCCGCGAGGAGCAGCTCGGACACGAGCGCGAGCGCCGCGAGGTAGAGCGGCCAGCGGAAGAGCTCCGTGTAGCGCACGTACGAGCGCGTGCGGACGGGCTCGCGCTCGAGCTGATTGATCTCTTGATAGATGCGCTGCAGTGCGGCGGCGTCGCGCGCCCGGTAGTAACGGCCTCCAGTGGTCTTTGCGATGTCGACGAGCAACGGCTCGTCGATCCGCACGAGACGGTTTTCATAGCGTAGCCCGAACAGGCCGCGGCCCACCGGCACCGGCGCCATGCCCTCCGTACCGACGCCGATCGTGTAGATCTTGATGCCGAACACCGCGGCGGCCTTCGCCGCGGTGCGCGGATCGATCGAGCCGCGATTGTTCTCACCGTCGGTGAGCAGGATCATCACGCGCGAGCGGCCGGGGGCGTCGCGCAGCCGGTTCGCCGCGGTGGCGATCGCGGTGCCGATCGCCGTCCCGTCCTCGAGCTGTCCTGCCGCGAGATTGTCCACCGCGCCCGTGACGACTGGATAGTCCGTCGTGAGCGGAACTTGCGTCAGCGCTTCGGCGGCGAACGCGACGACGCCGATGCGGTCGCTCGACCGCGCCGTGATGAATCGTTTGACGACGTCCTTCGCGACCTCGAGGCGGTTCTGCGGCTGGAAGTCCTGCGCCAGCATCGAGCTCGAGAGATCGATCGCGAGCACGATGTTGATGCCCTCGCTGGTCACGTCCTCGGCATGCGCGCCCGAGCGCGGCCGCGACAGCGCGACGATCATCGACGCCAGCAGCAGATTTCGAAACAGGAAGAGAAAGAGCGTCGTCTTCCGGCCGGCGCGCGGACCGGCGGCCAGCACGGAGACGCGCGAGAACACGATCGCCGGTGCTTTCCGACGGCGCCGGATAATCCACCACATCGGCAGCACGATCAGAAACAGCAACACCCACGGCGTCGCGAACTGGATCGATCCGATGGAGATCATGCGGCCGCCTTGGTCACGGCCGGCGTCGGCTGCGATGCGCGATGTTCAATGCCGACGATCGCGCGGGCCTCACGCCCGAGCTCACGCGCCCGCTCTCCGCTCACGGGCCGGCGCGCGAACTTGATCAGATCGGCGTCGGTCAGCACGCGCATGAGTCTGTCCTGTGGGACATGGGGCAGGTGGCCGACGGCCCGCTCCAGCTCCGTGCTCGTCAACGCGAGGGACGCCTCGGCGTAGCGCGCCGACAGATAGTCGCGCAGCACTTCGATCATCAGCGCGACGTAGCGCCCACGCTCGCCGGCATCGATGAGACCCAACGCCTCGATGCGCTGGAATTCCGCTTCCGCGCGCTCGTACGGATCGACGACAATCGCCAGCGCCGGCTTCTTGCGCCGGCGACGTCGCATCCACCACAGAATGAGGCCGATGATCGCCGCGGCGATGAGCGCCCAGACCCACCACGGGAACATTCCCGGCTCGAACAAGGCGCGCGGCGGCTTCGGCACACGCTGCGCACTGTCCTTGGGCAGCACGCTGCGGACGAACACGGTGTATCCCGCGATCGGGATCCGTCGCGTGGCGCCGTTGAATCGAACGAGCACGTCCTCGAGACGGATCGGCTGCTTCCCGACGTCCCACGCGGCGACCCGATACTCCGCATACTGCTCGACGGCCGCCGTATCGGCGCTGGTCCGCACCGCCACCGGATCGAGCGATTGAACCGTCGCGGTCGAGTCGAGGACGCGCGGGAACTCGATCGACGCGCCCACCGGCGCCCGTACGCCGACGGTGATATGAAATGGATCACCGATGCGCACGCTGTCCGGCGCGATCGTGACCCCCGCTTTGACGGGGATCTGTTGCGCGAGGGCCATGGACGGTAACAGAACCATCGTCGTTACAAGGCCGAGTCGCCGAGCCGCCATGCGCCCGCAAGCGGGCACCCGGCCAAGTCGCCGAGTCGTCACATTCGGATCCTCGTCTCGCGCTGGCGGAAAAAGCGGAGCAGCGGCTCCATGGTTCCTTTGTCCGTCGCGACCGGGATCTCGTCGATCGCGAGGCGTCGGAGCAGATGCCGCCGCTTGCTTGCTTCGTCGGCGACGCGAACGTCGAACGCCTTGCGCACCACGGGATTGCTCGTGTCGACGTCGAGCGTTGCGCCGGTTTCCGGATCGACGAGGCGTACGAGACCAATGTCCGGCAATACGCGCTCGCTCGGATCTTCGACCGTCACGGCGACGAGATCGTGCCGCTGTGCGAGGAGCTTCATCGGACGCTCGATGTCGGCGCCGAGAAAGTCAGAGACGAGAAAGATGATCGCCTTGTGGGCGAGCATCTTGTTCAG
>DATMHK010000042.1:0-28001 GCA_035554995.1 Gemmatimonadaceae bacterium | reverse complement strand
CCGAGCGGCGGCGACACGCTCTTCTCGAACATGTACGCGGCGTACGACGACCTCTCGCCGCGGATGAAGTCGTATCTCGATGGCCTTTGCGCCATGCACGAGTCCGAGCACTTCTACCGCGGACGGTATGCGGATCGCGGGGTGAACGATGCCGGCAAGAAATATCCGAGCGCGGTGCACCCCGTCATTCGCACGCATCCCGAGACGGGGAAGAAGTCGTTGTTCGTGAATCGCACGTTCACGACGCGCATCGAAGGCGTTCCTGAGGATGAAAGCCGCGCTGTGTTACAGTTCTTGTATCAGCATGCGGAGACGCCGTGGTATCAGACGCGATTCACGTGGCGGCTGAACGACGTGGCGATGTGGGACAATCGCTGCACGCAGCATATGGCCATTTGGGACTATTGGCCGAATGAGCGGAAAGGGAATCGTGTCACCGTGAAGGGCGATCGTCCGGCCTAGGCCCCTTTCTATGGATCGCGACCGCGCTGGCATCTCGTCGCGTGGATGATTGGTACAATTGGATACGGGACACTGCGACGGGATTGAACGGAAAAACTACAGGAAAAAACTGCTTTTGAATGGGATTTTGCGACGAAAGACTCTCTCGCCACGCCCCTTCGAAAGCAGTTGATCCTGTAGGTCATCCGTTCAATCCCGTCGGTTTGTCCCGTATCCAATTGTACCAAGCGTCAACGGTCTGAACTGCCGGCTTGGTCGTGATCTATGGGCGGACTTTCACGGGCGAGCAATTCCTTGCCGGCTTGCGTGATCGAAACGTCAGTTACGGCCGCGTACTGCGAATCGCCGCGCAGGTTGGCGAGGGGCGTCCCGAACGTGATCAGCCCGCGTCGCTGCATCGCCAACAAGTATTCGACGAGCTCGTCGAACTCGGCGCCTTGCGCGGGGTCGTGGCCGCGGAGGCGGAACGTCGTCTCGCCGCGTTGAATCCGACGAAGAAGCTCGAGCTGACGCGTCCACCAACCTTCCTCAAGTGGTGGTGCGTCCTCGGCGGCTCGCGCGGGCATCTTTTCCCAGTTGACCTCGATCTCTTCGCCGAGCTTTCCGGCCAAGCCGGGCCAAACGCGGAGCCATACGGTCCCGGTGCCGCCCAACGAGCGATCCTCGACGACAGCGCGGAAAACGACCGCGCTCTTCTGTGATCGGAAAAACGTCATCGGAAAGTTGCCGACGCTGAACCAGGGGATGCGAAGCTCGCGGGCGCGGAATCGGTTCTCCATCAACCATCGCTCGACGATGTCGCGCGCGGCGCGGCGTTGCCACGCGTAGTGCGCGAGGGCGACGAGGATGATGACGGCGACGACGAGTCCCATGCGCGAGGAAGCTGAGCGGGATAAGCCGCGACGGCTAGCCAGGTGGGGCGCTTGGCTCCACTATTCGCAGCCTGTTGCCAGGTCTCGGAGAGTCCACCGTGTCGCGCCTGCTGTCGTCCACCGCCGCTATGACGTTGATCGCCGCTTCGATGTCCGGAGGCGCGGTCGCGAGTGCGCAGAATCCGACAAACCTGTGGGTCGTCGACCTGAAGTGGACGGGGAACCGTCTCACGGTCGGAGTGCCCGTCAAGCTGACGCACGACGACGGCACGAACAGCCAACCGTCGTTCACGCCCGACGGCCGCGCCATCGTGTTCAGCGCCCAACGCGACACGGGTGCTGGCGCGCGCAGCGACATCTATCGCATCGACCTGGCATCGCGCAAAGAGACTCGGGTCACGCACACACCGGAGAACGAGAATTCGCCGACGGTGAACGAGCGCGGCGAGTACGTCGCGGTGCGCTGGCAGCCCGCGACGCTGTTCAAGCAGTTCGGTCCGTGGGTGTACTCGGCCGACGGCACGCCCGTGCGCGGCGTCCTGCGCGCTCCCGACACCACCGGCTATTACACGCCGCTGCCCAATGGCGACTACGCGCTGACCCGCCCGAAATCCAAGGCGTTCACGCTCGGCCTGTTCGACGCGAAGACCGGCGCCATTGTCGACGTAGATAGCGGCCTGCCCGCGCTGCCGGCGCAGCGCGTCCCCGGTGAGCGCGCGCTGACGTACGTGCGCATCGACTCGGCGGACGCCCACAACGTCATCCGCCGGATCGACCTCGCGACGCGACAGACGAGCACCCTCGGGCCGACGCTCATCGGCCGGACGGCGCACGCGTGGGTGCCCGGACATGGGATGATCCTCATGGCCAAGGGCAACGTGCTCTACGCGAGAAGCGCGACCGACACGATATGGCGCCCGGTCGGGTCGTTCGACAATCCCGAGCTCCGGAACGCGACGGCGTATGTCGTCAGCCCGCGCGGCGACAAGTTGATCCTCACTGCACCGAAGCGCCTCACGTTGGCCGTCGTGCTACGCGACTCGCTCGAGGCCGGGCGCAGTGGCGCCGACGTTGCGGCGCTCGTCAACGCGTGGCGCGACGCCGGAAAGTTGGCCGACGTCGATGTCTCCGAGGGCGCGATCATCACCCTCGGCGACGACAGGCTGCGCAAGAAGCGAATGGCCGACGCGGTGGCGATTCACACGCTCGCGGCCGCGCTCTTTCCGAAGTCGTATCGCGCGCTGGACCGGCTCGGCGACGCGCAGCGAGCCGGCGGTGACACGGCGTCGGCGATTACCTCGTACCGCAAGGCGCTCGAGCTCAATCCCAAAGGCACTGACGCCGAGCGCGCCGCGGCTGCCGCGACAGAGAAGAAAATCGCCGGAACACCGCCTCGCTAATCATCTCCACACATGCGTTACATCCTCAAGCAAAAGCTCTTGTCCTGGGGCGACGACTTCTACATCAAGGACGAGAACGAGCGCGACGTGTACTTCGTCGACGGCAAGGCGTTCAGCTTCGGCGACCAGCTCTCGTTCCAGGACCTGACCGGCAACGAGCTGGCATACATCAAGCAGCGCGTGCTGTCGTGGGGCAAGACGTATGAGATCTCGCGAGGCGGTGAGATTGCAGCCGTCGTCAAGAAGGCGCTGTTCGCTCCGTTTCACCACCGTTTTTCAGTAGACGTGCCCGGTCCGGATGATCTCGAGGCGGAAGGCAACTTCACCGATCACGAGTACACGTTCCGGCGCGGCGACCGCACGGTGGCGACGGTGTCCAAGCGATGGTTCGCCTGGACGGACACGTACGGCATCGACATCGCGGACGGGGAAGATCCGGTGCTGCTCCTCGCGAGCGCCGTCGTGGTCGACCAGGCGTGTCACCCGGACGACGGCAAGAGGCACTAGGCGTGCGCGCCGCGATCGCCGTCGGCGCGGTCCTCGTTGCCGCACTGGCGGCGTGTATGCATCGCGGCGCCACGAACGCCGATCCCGCGGGCGGGCGTTTGCCGGACGGCTGGTACGCCGGAGGTGCCGACTGCGGCGGGCGACCTGCGTTTCGCGTCGCCGCATACAACGACGATTTCTACATCCTGCGGCAGCCGGCGTGCACGAACTATGAAAAGCCATTTTTGTACCTGATCTTCGGTCGCGATCGCGCCCTGCTGTTCGACACGGGCGCGCCGACGATCGACGTCGCGACGCCGGTGGACACGCTGATTCACCGATGGCTCGCGCGCCGCGGCAAGAGCGCGCTCGGGCTCGTGGTCGCGCACAGTCATGCCCACAGCGATCACGTGGCGGGTGACAGTCAGTTCGTGAAGCGTCCCAACACCACAGTCGTCGGCCGCGACACCGCGTCGGTCCGCGCGTTTTTCGGGGTTTCGCACTGGCCAACGAACGTTGGCACAATAGACCTCGGTGATCGCGTGCTCGACGTCATCCCGATTCCGGGACACCAGCCGGCGAGTATCGCCCTCTACGATCGCCGGACGGGCATCATGCTCACCGGCGATACGTTCTACCCGGGACGATTGTACGTGCGAGATACGGCCGCATTCGCCCTCAGCATCGACCGCCTCGCGCAATTCGTCCGGGGGCATCGCGTTACGCACGTGCTCGGCGCGCACGTCGAGCAGTCGAAGACGCCGTACGTCGACTATCCGGTTGGCACGAAGGACCAGCCGAACGAACACGGATTGGATTTGACGCCGGCGCAGCTGTTCGAGCTCGACTCGGCGGTGCAGTCGATGCGCGGAAAGTTTCGCCGCCTGCCGCTGCGCGACGTGACCATCTGGCCGCAGCTGCCGTAAAGTTCACGGGCATAATGCCAACGGCGACGGCTATCAATCAGACACAGCATGCTGGGCTCGAGCGCGACGATTCGGTGCTCGCGCGAGCGACGCTGCGGCGAGTCACGCTGCGCCTGATCCCGTTCCTGTTCGTCCTGTTCGTCTGCAACTATCTCGACCGGAACAACATCGGGATCGCCAAGCTGCAGATGGCGCGAGACCTGACGTGGCTCAGCGAGAGCGTGTACGGCTTCGGCGCCGGTGTGTTCTTCGTCGGATATTCGCTGCTCGAGGTGCCGAGCAATTTGATCCTCGCCCGCGTCGGCGCCCGGCGGTGGATGGCGCGCATCATGATCAGCTGGGGGATCGTTGCTTCAGCGATGATGTTCGTTCGCACACCGCTGCAGTTCTACGTGCTGCGCTTCCTGCTCGGCGTAGCTGAGGCCGGGTTCTTTCCCGGAATCGTCTACTACTTCGGCGACTGGTTCCCGGCGCGTGAGCGCGCACGCGCGCTTGCGTGGTTCATGACGGCGATCCCGGTGTCCGCGGCGGTCGGCAATCCGCTGAGCGGATGGCTGCTCGGCCTGGATGGACGGGGCGGGCTCACCGGATGGGAGTGGGTCTTTCTTCTCGAGGGAATTCCATCGGTGTTGCTCGGCGTGGCGATTCTCGGGCTGCTCCCCGATCGGCCGTCCGATGCGTCGTGGCTCAGCGCCGAGCAACGCGCCTGGCTCGGGGCTCGCATCGAGCGTGACCGCGAGACGTCCGGGGCGCCGCATGGCCTGCCGCCGGTCCGCGCGCTCGTGCACCCGGTGATTCTGCTCGCATCGCTCGTCTACTTCTTCGCGATGCTGAGCAGCTACAGTTACGCGTTCTGGGCGCCGACGATCGTGCGCGATGCACTCGGCGCGGGCAATTTGAGGATTGGTCTCGTCACCGGCGCGATGGGCGCTCTCTCGACCGTAACGATGTTGGTCGTCGGTGCGCACTCCGATCGCACGGGCGAACGAAAACGGCATGCCGCGGCGTGCATCGCCGTTGCCGCGCTTGGATGGCTCGGCGCCGGACTGTTGCCGCATCCGTATGCACGCGTCGCGGCGCTCGCGCTCGTGCCGGCGGGGGTCTATGGTTTCCTCGCGCCATTCTGGTGCATGCCGGCAACGCTTCTGAACGGGACCGCGGCGGCGGCGGGAATTGCGCTAGTAAATGCACTGGGGGCGACCGGTGGTTTCGTCGGTCCCTATGCCGTCGGGTTGCTCAAGGACGCGACGGGCAGCACGGCCGGATCATTGGTCGGTCTGGCGGCGACGGCGTTGGTGACTGGTGCATTGTGCCTCGCGCTGGGGCGGGTCCGCGGGCCCGGCGTGGACCCGCAATTGATCCAACTCGATGCATCACGGCCGGGACATTCATGAACGTGCCGCAGACGCCTGACTTCATCGAACTTCCTCAATCGTCGAAGGCCACCCCCAGCAGCCAAGCCTGCCATATGATACGCTCCTATCGTCGTGGAACCGTTGCGCTGGCGATTTCGTTCGCCACAAGCCGGACCTTCGCACAGGCGCCGAGCGATCCGCGTTTCGACGCCATCGCCTCGTTGGCGGAGGCGAAGATGAAGGAGCTCGGCGTGCCGGGCGTGGCGATCGGGATCCTCAACAACGGCGTCGCCACGACGCGCGGGCTCGGCGTCACGAACGTCGAAGATCCGCTACCCGTTACTGCGCACACGGTTTTTCCGATCGCGTCGATCTCGAAGACGTTCGCGGCGACGGCGATCATGCGGCTCGTCGAGCAAGGGAAGATCGATCTGCACGCGCCGGTACGGAAATATTTGCCCGACTTTCGCGTGCGCGACGAAGCGGCGAGCCGCGACGTGACGGTGTGGCACCTGGTGACGCACCTCGGCGGATGGGAAGGGCAGGTCTCCGGCCCCGATCGCGGAACGGAGACGCTCAAGAACTTCGTCGAATCGAGCACGGTCACTGATCTGATGCAGGTGGCGCCGCCCGGGGCGGCGTGGAGCTATAACAACGCCGGGTTCAGTATCGCGGGGCGGGTCATCGAGGTGGTGACGGGAACGCCGATCAATCGCGCCATTCGTGATCTCGTCTTTCAACCGCTCGGGCTGGAGCATGCGGGAACGACGGCCGGCGAGTTCATCGTCCAGCGATTTGCGGCGGGTCACTCGGTGCGAGGCGGCACCGCGACGTTGCAGCGCCCGTTCGTTCCGTCGTCGAGCGTCACGGCCGGCGGCGTCGGCCTGTGCATCACCGATCTCCTGGCCTACGCGCGCTTTCACATGGGCGACGGGACCGCGGCGAGCGGGGAACGCGTGCTGAAGCGCGAGACGCTCGAGCTGATGCGGACGGTGCAGGCGCACAAGCAGAGCACCGACGACGACATCGGCATCGCCTGGCATCTGCGCAACGTCGCCGGCGTGCACACCGCGTCGCACGGCGGGACGCTGGGCGGTCACATTCTGCTGCTGGAGATCGTTCCCGAGCGAAACTTCGCGATCGCCATCCTCACCAACGCGAACGTCGGATGGCGCCTCATTCAAGACGTCGAGCGGAAGGCGCTCGAGTCATACCTCGGCGTGACGTACACGCGCAATCAGGCCATCGCGCACCGCGGGCTCGTCGAGACGCTGCCGAACGTCGAGCCGCTGGCGAAGCAACCGGACCCCGCGCCGTATGTCGGCACCTACGCGCGCCCGAGCAACACCGTCGTCGTCCGTGCCGACGCCGGCAAGCTTTTCGTGCAGGAGCGTCCCAACGGAAACCGAGCCCCCGGCGCGGAGCTCCCGATCGCGTTCTTCGGCCCAGATCGCGCGGTAATCACCGACGGTACGGACCGCGGACAGTCGATCGAGTTCGTTCGCGACGCGGCCGGACGCGTCAACTGGGTGCGCGTCGTCGGCCGAGTCGCGGTACGCGTGCCTGGCGGCGCTTCGGGTAGCGAAACAGAACGCCGTGGCGATCGATGAGCAGCGTATTGCCGTGAGAAATCCCGTTCTTATGCCGGCTCGAAGCGGCCGCTCTGCACCATTTCGTTGAGCGAGAGGCTCGGCGCGAAATCCTGTTCGTTGCGGCAGATGTTGTCGAACTCCGGCTCACTGAACGCGCCGAGTTGGCCAGCCGCGTTGACATCGCCATTGCCCTTCGCCCACGCGGAGGCCCAGAGATCGGCGAGGAGTCGGACGCTGTCGGCGAGCGACGCGATCGTCGCCTCACGGATTTTCTTTTTCGCCCAAAGGCGCGCGGCGCGGCCATTCTCCGTGAGTGCGGGATTGTCGGCGTTGATGATTGTTTTTGGCGTGAGCCGCTTCTGGGCGGCGTACATCAGACGCACCGTTTCCACCGCGGCGTCATGTCCGCTCTGAATCGCCCCTGCGTTCTTCGGCAGTTGTAGCACGGCGGCGTCGATGGCCGGCAACGCGTCGGTCGCGCCGACCTCGAGCATCGTTTCCTCATAGATGCCGTGGATCTTGGCCGGCCGCGTTTTCTTGAAAGCCTTGAAGGCGTCGCTGCTCTTCGGCACGGGGTACTTTCGCCCGTGAAAGGTGAGCATCGGCGGAACGCCGTGATGCATGTAGGAGCAGTGCAACGGCTGAGACGCGTCGCCCACGTAATGCGCGAGCACGCCGGCCGCCGCGACGAAGTGCAGGACGTCGCCCTGTTTCAGATAGTTGACCATGTCCTCCCACAATTGCCAGACGCGGAAGGGAAGCGTGCCCTCCTCGGGACCAACCTTGGCAGCCTTGAAGCCGTCGAAGTACGTGTTCCAGACTGACGCGGCGACGCTCTTCGGCTCGTTGTGGCCGCGGGTGAGCAATGACGCGTGCCCGTTGATGTCGTGAATGTCGATATCGGCGAAATGCTGTACGGGCTCGTCGTGACGCGAGTTGATCCAGATATAGTCGGGTACATCCGCCAGGGGCACGAACGCGCCGGTTCCCATCCGGAACTCCGCCCCTTTTTTCAGCTTGTCGTTGCCGAAGCCAACGAACTTCTGATTCGCCTTCATCAGCGTGCCGAGGTTTCCCGTGGCGCGATCGCACGCTTTCCAGCCGACGGCGAAATGGCCGATTTTCCCCCAATACTCGTCGTGTCCGGTGCTCCAATCACGGAGCGGCTCGACGTCGAGCTCGCGGAAGATCGTCGAGACGAACGTGCCGAGCGCGAACGCGCTGCTCTTGCCGTCGTCGGTGACGAATCGCTCGCCACCCCACTGCATGGCGATCGGGCGCAGGCGACGGGCGCGCTTCCCGCGTGCCGGCGGGAGTTGTCCACCGACGTCCGGATTCACGTCGCCCTCACTCGGCGGATCGTAAAACCACAACGTGCCGGAGTCGCCCGGGCGCGTGAACGGCGGCTGCTGCGGCGTGTCCTTACGCTTCTTCTCGGCGCGTGGACCGATCAATACATCCGTGACGCGATCGATGCCGCCGAGTGATTCGTAGCGGAAGAAGAGCGCACGAATGTCTCCTTCGATAACGCCACTGACGCCGCCGAAGGCGCGGACCGGACAGCCGATCATGTCGAGTGTGACGGTCTGCTCGGTCGCATCGAACGGAACGCCGATCTCGCCGATACCGAAGGCCTGCGACGTCCAATCGGTGATGTCGTCGATGCGCATCAGGCCGGCATCGATCGTGACATACGTTCGCTCGCCCGGCCATCCCGGGAACGCGTCGCTGAACTTCAGCTCTGTCATTCCAATGTCGGAGCAACGGCCGATGCGGTGACGCTTGCCGCGCACGTAGACCTTGATGATGTCAGCGCCGATTCCTGTGACGTGGCGGTTGGTCAGCGCGTAGTAGGAACCGTCGCGCGTGACGACGCAGGCGATAGTTCCGTTGTGCACGGTGCCTTGATGGGCGCGCGCGACGAGATAGCCGCCGCCGACCATCCCGCTTACCTGCGACGGCCCGGGCACCGGCGGCGGAAGCGACTCGTCCGGCGTGGCCATGACGACGCACGTCGGGACGACGCGTCCGTCCGGCAGGTAGAGCGAGCGGGGAACCTCGCTCGCGCCCATGTCATCCTTGTCCTTACCGCGAACGAATACGAGGACACAGGGCCAGGACCATGGCCGGACGACCGAATTCTCGAGCGTCCGCGGGATCTTGGATTTCGGATAGTCCGCAGGCCGGGGACGGTCGGGCGGATTTTTGTCGTACCAGTCACCCTCGCGGATGAGATACCGTCCGATCGCCGTCGCGACGACATTCTCGAGCGTGGAGAGGTAGACGTGATAGGCGTCGCGCGCGTCGAGCAGGTCGCGCATGGACAGCGACGCGAAGTCGCGTTGGGGCGGGAAGGGCCGGATGCCGGTGGAGGGGGAAGGTGCGCGCGTGGGCGTCGTGGTCATGGTGCGGCCCGGAGAGGAAGGAAGAGCGCCCGGCATCGGACTCTACCATTCTACGCCTTCCCGATCGCGACACAAGACCGCCGTGTAACACCTCCGTATTACAGTCTTTTAAATGGGCGATGGGCGATGGGCGATGGGCGATGGGCGATGAAACCGCTCGCCTGACACCCCCGTACGGAAGTTACCTCTTGCTTACCGAGGGGTCGGACCGTATGCTCATATCGGTTACCGAGGGAGACACCGTGAGCAAGCCGAACGATCTGGTGCAGGGCACGCTGGACCTTCTCGTCCTCAAAATGCTGGCGCTCGAACCGATGAACGGCTGGTCGATCGGCCAGCGGCTCAAGCAACTGTCGTCGGACGTGCTGCAGGTGAGCGACGGTTCGCTCTACCCGGCGCTCCACAAGCTGGAGCAAGAGGGTTGGGTCACGGCGGAGTGGCGCCCGAGTGAGAACAACCGGCGAGCCAAGTTCTACTCGCTGACGCGCGCCGGGCGAAAGCAGCTCCAGGTCGAAGCGGGCAATTGGGACCGTCTCGCACGCGCCATCACCGCGGTGGTGCGTCTTCAGGAGGTGTGAGATGTCGATCGACCGGTTCGCACGGATCGTCTCACTCAGATTCCGCTCGCTCTTTCGCCGCGACGAAGTGGAGCAGGAGCTCGACGAAGAGCTGCAGGACCACATCGAGCGGCAGACGGCGGAGAACGTCCGCCTCGGCATGGCGCCCCCTGCGGCGCGCGCCGCGGCGCTCCACGCGCTGGGGAACATCGCGTACCGAAAAGAAGAAGTGCGGGACACGCGAGGCATGCGTTGGATCGAAGATCTGCTCAGCGACATGCGCTTCGCCTTCCGCAGCCTGCGCCGCTCGCGCGGATTCTCCATCGCCGTCGTTCTCACGCTGGCCCTCGGCATCGGCGCCAACACGGCGATGTTCACGCTCCTCCGCGGCACGGTGCTTCGCCCGCTTCCGAATCGCGACGGGGATCGACTCGTCTACCTGCGACAGGCCGCGCGCGCCGTCGGGACAAAGAACGCCCTGTTCTCCGTCCCCGAGGTCAACGACTTCAGAGCGGCCGCATCGCTGAGCGCGGTCGCCGAGTACTCGTCGGTGTTGCCGTTCTCGCTCGTCGGCAAGGACGGCCGGACGGTGCGGCTGCGAACCGCCGTCGTCACCGGCAACTACTTCGAAGTCCTCGGGCTGCGGCCGGTGTTTGGGCGTCTCACGACGACGAAGGACGACGGTGCGGACGCCGCGCCGGTCGCCATCCTGTCCTACGAGTACTGGATGGAGAAGTTCGGTGGCGATCGAAACGTCATCGGCACCACCGTTCGCCTGAACGACCGGCTGACGCCGATCGTCGGCGTTCTCGAGCCGGCGCCGAAGTATCCGCATGCGGACGACATCTACGTCAACATGGTGACGAGTCCGCATCATCTGAGCGCCACAATGGTGACGGAGCGAACGCATCGCATGTCCGAGCTGTTCGCGCGATTGGCGCCGACCGTGACGGTGGATCAGGCTCGCACCGAGCTCACGAAGATCGCCCAGAACATGTTCGGCGATCATCCCGAGGTGTACGCGAAAGCCGCGCAGTGGGACGTGACCGTCTCGCCGCTGCGCGACGCCATGAACGAACGGTCGTCGTTGATGTTCTGGCTCCTCATGGGCGCCGCCGCGTTCGTGCTCATCATCGCATGCGCCAACGTCGCGAACCTGACGCTGATGCGCGGTGTGAGCCGCGAGCGTGAGATGCTCGTTCGCGCCGCGCTTGGCGCGGGCCGAGGACGTTTGCGACGACTGCTGCTCGCCGAGAACCTCACGTTGTCGCTGGTCGGCGCCGCGGTCGGTGTCATCGTCGCGCTGGCGGGCCTCAAGTTGCTCGTCGCGTTCGCGGCGCAGTTCTCTCCGCGCGCCGAGGAGATCCGGCTGGACGGCGTCGTGCTTGGTGTCAGTTTGCTCACGAGCGTTGGTGCCGCCGTCGCGCTGTCGTTTGTGCCGAGGATCGGGGGACATCGCGCGCTCGCGGAGTCGCTGGCCCCGACGGCCGGCGGACGTCGGATGACGCTCGGGCGCGGTCGACAGCGATTCCAGCAATCGCTCGTCGTGGCGCAGATCGTTGTGTGCATGATCCTGCTGACCGGCGCCGGGCTTCTCGCGCGGACACTCGTCAACCTGCTCTCGGTGGAAACGGGCGTGCGGACCGATCACGTGCTGACGGTGGAGCTACCGCTCACCGGCGACCTGATGAAGGAGATCAGGAAGCAGCCGGAGAATCTCGCGCGCTACGAGCGCATTCGTGATCGCGTGGCCGCGCTGCCCGGCGTGCAGACGGCCGCCATCGGCGCGGCGCCGCCGCTCAAGAACAGCGTATTCGACATGGACGTGAAGGCGGAAAACCGCCCGATCGACCCGGGGAAGGTCACGCCGCACCTGTACGTCCGCAGCGTCGATCCGATGTATTTCAGCGCGGCGGGGATTCCACTCGTCAACGGCCGCCCATTTGCGACGACCGACCGCGCCGGTTCGGAGCAGGTCGTGATCCTGAATCGTGCGGCGGCACGAAAGCTCTTCGGCGAAGACAATCCGATCGGGCAGCGTGTCGCCTTCACGGGGGCGGTCCTGAAGTTCACGCCGTTCACTGACGCCTGGCGAACGGTCGTCGGCCTGGTCGGCGACACGCGGGACGACGGCGTGGACAGCGATCCGGTCGCGACGATGTATCAACCGTTCGCCCAGGAGATCATCGTCAGCGCGACGTTGATCGTTCGCACGACGGCCGACCCCACGGTCGTTCAACCGATGGTGATGCGGGCGATTCACGACGTCGCGCCGACGCAACTCATCGAAAAGGTCCGCACCGTGGAACAGATTCGCGACGAGACGGTGTCGCCGCGCCGGCTGAACGCGATGTTCATCGCTGTATTCGGTGGGCTCGCCTTCGTCATCGCGATGGTCGGCATCGCGGCGGTGCTCGCGTTCTCGGTCAGCGCGCGCACGGCGGAGATCGGCATCCGGATGAGCCTCGGCGCCGACGCCCAGCGTGTGCGGCGCATGATTCTCGGCGAGGGCGGCGTGCTGCTGGTCGCCGGCGTCGCGATCGGCGTCGTCGGCTCGCTCGTCACGAGTCGCGCGCTCAGCGGTCTCCTGTTCGGCATCACGCCGCACGATCCGGCGACGATCGGCGCGGTCGCACTCGTGCTCGCGGCAGTCGGCGTATCGGCGTGCTGGTTGCCGGCGGCACGGGCGGCGCGAGTGGATCCGGCCGTCGCGCTCCGAGCGGAGTGATCGCCGTGCGCATCGCCGGACTGTCGGTGCACATCATCGCGGGCTCGCTGGGAATTCTGTCCGGCTTCTTTGCACTGTACGTGATGAAGGGCGGGGCGCTCCACCGAAAGAGTGGCAGTGTGTTCGTCTACGCGATGCTAACGATGGCGCTGATCGGCGCCACGCTCGCCGCGCTCGGCAACGTCGCGCCGGTGGCGAACGTGCCCGTCGGATTGCTCACGGCGTATCTCGTCGTGACCGGCGTGGAGACGGTGCGCGCGACGCCGCGGCTTCGGCGCTTCGATTGGGCGTTGACCTTGTTGGCAACGAGCTGCGGCCTCGCGCTGGCGACGTTCGGATTCGTCGCCTCGTCGCGGCCCAACGGGAAGTTCTACGGTATGCCGTCGTTCCCGTTCTTCATCTTCGGCGCCATCGCGGCGCTGGCGGTAATCGGCGATTGGCGGGCGATGCGACGGGGCGGCCTTACGTCGGTGCGTGGCGCGTCGCGCATCGCTCGACATCTCTGGCGCATGAGCACGGCACTGCTCATCGCGGCGTTCTCGTTCTTCCTCGGACAGGCGAAAGTGATTCCGAAGCCGATCCGCATTTACCCGCTGCTCATGGTCCCACCGCTGATCGTGCTCGCCGTGATGCTTTACTGGCTCTGGCGCGTGAGAGCGCGACGAGCGCTGCGGGGGCTGGTCATCGTCCAGGTGCGCGAGGCGACGTAACGGTTCGTCCCTCGAAGGTGCCGCTGCCGGCCGGTCGGTGCATATTTGCGACCCGACATCGACCTGGTTTTCGGAGGAGCCGTGAGCGAGCGCATGCTGTTCACCAAGTTTTGGAGCGACGAGTCCAAAACGACGCACAAGGTGCTGAGCAGAATCCCGGAAGGATCCGACTATCGCCCCGACCCGCGGTCGCGGACCGCCCGGGAGATTGCCTGGCAGATCGTCTGTGAAGAGAAGATGCTCATCGATGCGATCGAGACCGGCAAAGCAAGCTGGGAGCCGTCGCCGACGCCGGACACGATGAAAGAGGTGGTGGATGCCTACGCGACCCAGAGCGCGTCGCACGCCGATCGCTGGGCGGCGCTGCCGGATGAGAAGTGGGACGGCGACATGGAGTTCTTTGGCCACTCGAGGTCGGCGTCGTCGATGGCCTGGGGATTCCTGTTCGACATCATCCATCACCGCGGCCAGATCACGACCTATCTGCGCCCGATGGGATCGACGGTCCCGCAGGTCTACGGCCCAACCGCCGACGAGCCGTAACCGCTAACCTTTCGAGATGTCTCGCGGGTCAAAGGGGTGTATCGCGGCGTGGTGCTCGAACGCGGCGTCGAGCGACGCGCGGCGTTGCCTCCACGAGAGGCGCATCTCGGTCTCCGTCGGGATGTGCATGTAGCCCGGTGAGACGAGTGGTTTGGCGCGTTCGACGTCGATCAACACGACGCTCGCCACCGGATAGTTCGCTTTCTCCTCGGCGAAGACGCGTTGCATGGCTTCGGCGAACACCTCGTCATCCGTGTGGAGCGAAGCGCGTCCAAAGAAGCGGTATCCCCGCCGGGATCTTTCCTCGACGACGTTGACCTCGATGTACGGCGTGTGCGTCAGGTTCGCGCGCGTTCCCGGCGACGCGATGTCGAGAAAGAAGAGACGATTGTCGTCCCAGACGCGGATCGTTCCCTTCGGCGAAAGATTCGGCCGTCCGTCCGGCGTCACTGTGGCGGCAAAGCACAAGTGCGCCGAGTCCACGATCGCCCGCATGTCCGATGTGATGATCCCCACGCGCCCTCCCAGGATGGTCGATCGAAGTATGTTCTACTTGAAGCCACCGCGCAGCCATGGAATTCGATCTCACTGAAGGCGCTGCCGTTCTCGAGCGAACACCGGGCGTGCTCCGCGCCATGCTCGCCGGGCTGCCGGCGCCGTGGACCGAACGAGACGAAGGTCCGGAGACTTGGAGTCCGTTCGTCATCGTCGGGCACCTGATTCACGGCGAACGGACCGACTGGATTCCGCGCGCGCGGATCGTCCTGGATCAGGGCGCCGACCGGCGCTTCACGCCGTACGACCGTTTTGCGCAGTTTCACGAGAGCGCCGGAAAACCGCTCGCCGCGCTGCTCGACGAGTTCGAGGATCTGCGTGCACGCAATCTCACCACATTGCGCAATTGGCGCCTGACGAGCGACCAGCTGTCGCTGACCGGTGAGCATCCAGAATTCGGTTCCGTCACGCTCCGCCAGCTGCTCGCGACGTGGGTTGCCCACGACCTCGGCCACATCGCGCAGATCGCCCGCGTGATGGCGAAGCAATATCGCGACGCCGTCGGCCCCTGGCGCGCGTACCTCCCGATCGTAGATCGCTAGCTTGGGGTCTGACCCCATTCGCCACAACGGGGTCTGACCCCACTCGCCACAACGGGGTCTGACCCCAATTGACGCGATTTGCACCTGGCTGCGCGAAAACGCTACTTGGGTTCTCGCCTCAGTGAAGGGAATTTCAGCGGGCGCCAAAACGGGGTCTGACCCCAATTGAGGGGATTTGCGCCGAGGGGCAAAAAAACGAACGGCCGGCAAGGGAGGCAGCCGGCCGTTCGGTACGGGTGGGGTGCTATCTAGTGCATCGGGTTCTGCGCGAGATTCAGTGCTCTCGTTGCGTTGTACTTGAACCCGATGGTGTAGCGGAAGGACGTCATCCAGTAGCGCGACGCGAGCGGGATGCTCGTCGGGTTGTCGAGTCGATACATGCTCATCCGATCGCGCGTGGCGAGCAACTCGGAGGTGAGCGCGAACGAGTTCGTGAACGAGAACTCGAAGCCCGCTCCCGCCATGCCGCCGAAGCCGCGGCTATACCGCTGCCCTGTGAAGAACTGGCTCGCTCCGCCGATGCCGCCGATGATCGCGCCGGTCGATGAGGCAAGAGTCGGCGTGTCGTACAGGTGGACGAATTGCGCTCGGGCGTCGACGTAGGTCCGCAGCCGTTGATCGAGCGAACCTGGGCGGAAGCGCGTGCCGAGTTCGGCCGTCTCGCTGATCGCCGGGCTGCCGAGTGCCGAAGCGGTCATGTCGACCGTGGCTGAGAAGTGGTCGGAGAACCGATAGTCGGCGCGGGTTCCGCTGCCAAAGCTCGTGTACGTCGTGGTGCCGGCTCCCTCGGGCACCTGGAACGTGTTGATGAGCGTGTACGCTTCTCCGGACCAGCGCGATCGCTTGTAGGCGAGCGCCTTGGCGACGATGGGCGCTTCCGGCGGGAGTGGCGCGGCGGTCGGCGGGGCGGAGCGTGGTCCGCGCGGCAGACGAATCTGCGCACTCAACGCCGCCGGCGCGATCAGAAGCGCGGTGAGGACGAGAGCACGATTGCGCATATCAACCTCGTGGAGCAGAGTTGAGGTCGCGGCGACAGCCCGCGCACCCTTGTACACTGACGTCGTGTCCCGGAATTGGCAAGTCGTACGGACCGACCCGACCGGAGTTTCGAGTATCCTCTCATCATGACGTCCGTAGGCCTCGTGGGCGGGCTCGGGCCCGAATCCACGATCGACTACTACCGCCGGATCATCGAGGGCTGGCAGCGCCACGATCCGGCGACCACGCCGCCCATCGTCATCGACAGCCTCGACCCCAACCGCGCCCTCTCCCTCGTTCAGCACGACCAGAGCGCGTTTTTCGACTACATCCTCGGCTCGGTGCGGCGTCTGGTCTTGGCGGGGGTTGATTTCATCGCGATCACCGCCAACACGCCGCATCTCATGTATGACGAATTGGCCGCGGTGTCGTCGCGGCCGATGATCAGCATCGTCGAGGTGTGCGCCGAAGAGGCCAGACGCCGCGGGATTCGCCGGCCGTTGCTTCTCGGGACAAGATTCACCATGGAGGCGCCGTTCTACCCGGCCGTGCTGTCCCGGTTCGACATTGCCGTCGTCACTCCGGACGAGGCCGAGCGGCGGTGGGCGCACGAGCGGTATGTTAGCGAGCTCCTGAAAGGAGATTTTCGAGACGAAACGCGGCGCGCCTTCGTGTCACTGATCGACCGCCTCCGCGAGAGTCAGGGTGTCGACGCGGTGATTCTCGGCGGCACCGAACTGCCGCTGCTGCTTCAGGCGCCGACGGTTGCCGGACTGCCGGTGCTCGATACGACCGAGCTGCACGTGAACGCGATCGTCGAAAGACTGCGTCGCCCTTAGGAACCACGTCCACGGAGGTTGGAGTGGGAACCGTCGTTACGCCACGCCCTGAGCTTCTGTCGTTCAACACGCGGATGTCGCAGTCGACGCTGGCGTCCGTGAACGAGACGCCGCCGCCGGCATGGTCGCTTTGGCAGCGCATCCTGTTCCGGTTCTTCTTCGTCTACCTGGTGCTGCAGGCCGAACCCTGGGACCTGTTCTCCGCCGTTCCCGGGGTTCGGTGGCTGCTGCGACCATACGGCCGGCTGGTCGACTGGGCGGTTCACGCGAGCAACGCGCGCGTCTTCCACGTCCGCGACACGCTGGTGATGGTGAACGGCAGCGGCGACACGTCGTGGGCATGGGCGCAGCTGTGCTTGTACCTGAGCCTCGCGACGATCGGCTGCGTTGTCTGGTCGTTGCTCGATCGCAAGCGGACGCAGTATGACCGACTGGCCTTCTGGCTGCGCATGATCGTCCGCTACTACATCGCGACGGCGGCGTTGAGTTACGGCATCATCAAGCTGTTCCGGCTCCAGATGCCCTTTCCGTCAATGAGCCAGCTCGCCACGCCGCTTGGCGATCTATTGCCGATGCGCTTCTCGTGGCTATTCATCGGCTACTCGGCGCCCTATCAGTTCTTTTCGGGCACAATGGAGACGCTGGCCGGCCTCCTGCTCCTCTATCGCCGAACGGTGACGGCCGGATTGTTTGCCGCGACGGGCGCGTTCCTCAATGTGTTGATGATCAATCTCAGCTACGACGTGCCCGTCAAGCTCTACGCGTCGCATCTGCTGTTGGCCTGTCTCTTCCTCCTCGCGCTCGACGCGCCGCGGTTGGTTCGATTGCTCGTGCTCAACCAACCCGTGCCGGCGACGACGGCGTACGATCCGAAATTCGCGTACGCCTGGCAGCGTTGGGGGAGCATCGGCGTCAAGATCTTTCTCGTGTACGAGTTTCTCCTCGCCCCGGCAAACCGGGGCTGGCAATCGTACAAGAGCGTCAACGCGACCCAGGCGGCCGGTCCATTCACGCGGGGCTTTTATGACGTGCGGGCGTACGTCGTCAATCGCGACACGATCACGGTATCGAGCGGCGATACGCTCCGTTGGCGAGACGTGATCATCGACAACACCGGCGCCGGCAGCATCAACACGGCGGACCAGGTGTTCGCGCAGCGCTACCATCGCGCCTACTTCCGCTACAAGCCGAACCCGGCGTCACATACCGCGGCGGTGTGGAAGACCTCGCCGATTCCGCGCGACAGCACCTTCCTCTTCACGATGCGCTACGAGGTCCCCGACTCGACGACCATTCGCCTCCACATGGTGATTCGCGGCGACTCGGTGCACGTCGAGCTGGTTCGTGCGCCGCGGCACTTCCAGCTCGCCGAGCGTCAGTTCCATTGGCTGTCCGAGTACAACCGATAACGTGACCGGGCGAGATACTCTAGCCGACAGCGTCACTCTTCTCGTGAAACAACTCGGTATTGGTGGCGGAGCGGCGCGAGAGACCACCGTTTCGGCGCGTGTCCCTAGTCTCGCGTCTCTAGTTTTACTGCATGGCTGAAACAGAGTGGTGGCAACGCGGCCCGATCGACGGTGTCGCCGACGCGTTGCAACCGGTCGCGCACATCCTGCTTCAGGTTCGCGAGAGCGTCGGCGAGCTCGTTGAGGGATTGACCGAGCAACAATGGAACGCGCGTCCGGCGAATATCGCGTCGGCCGCGTTCCATGTTCGGCACATGGCCGGCGTCATCGACCGACTTTTCACGTATGCGCGCGGGGAATCGCTTTCCGACGCGCAGTTCGCCGCGCTACGAACCGAGAAGGAGCCGTTGACCGCGGATGAGGTGCCGGAAGCGCTCGCCGCGCTCGGTCGCCGGGTCGACATCGCCATCGACGAACTTCGCCGGATCGACGCGGCGACCCTCGGTGACTTCCGCTCGGTCGGACGGGCAAAGCTCCCGTCCACCGTGATCGGCTGCCTCGTGCACGGCGCCGAGCACGCGATGCGGCACGTAGGGCAGCTTTCTGTTACGACGCGAATTGTTCGAGCTGAGAACGGCGAAACGGCTTGAAACACAGAGATCACAGAGATCACAGAGAAAGCTTCTGAAGCCTACCGAGCGGCTTCCCAAAAAATCCTCGCTCGTGGCAAATGAAGCTTGGCCTCGGTCTTTCTCTGTGTTCTCTGTGTTCTCCGTGTTTCAAAAATCCAAATCGTCCCGATCGCGATGCCGATCACTGGCGCGCAAAAACGCGACGATTCGGCCCGACGCCTTGGGCAATAGCCTTTACCGGTCCGCTCCCCTCGCCCTCGCGGTCGAAGCTCCAAACGCCGCCGCCCTCTAGCCCGACGAATTGGTCGTTGCCGGTTGGTGCGAGCGGGATCGAGCGTTTCGCGGGCGACTGGTAGACGCTGAGCATCTTGCCATCCGGAGCGACGCTCACGACGAGTTGGACCGTATCCTTGTTGATCACCGTCGAATATTTCCCGGCGTACTCGGCGAGCTTGGGGGCGGGTAGTGAGGTGACGGCGCGAGCGACGCGCGGCTGGCCGCCAAATCCGTATTCCTCGGCGAACGCGCGCTCAATCTCGCCCATCACGCCGCCGTTGACGCCGTTCATCATGATGACGAGCCCGCGACCTTTGCTGGGCGACATGAACATCTCGGCGACGAATCCCTCATCGCGGCCGTTATGTGAGAACACTAAAGAGTCACCGTCGCCATTCACCGAGACGCCTAGGCCCCAGAAGCCGTTGCCGTAGGGCGGCATGACGCGCACCTGCTTCGAGACCATCTCGCGGGCCACCGCCGTCGGCAGGACGCCGCCCGGCTCGCCGCGATACGAGCGGGCGAGTGCGATCGCCCATCGCGCGAGGTCGGAGGGCGTCGTCCACAGTCCCGCCGCGGCCATCTCGGGATAGACATGGAAACCGCCGGGCACTGGCGTATCGATCTGCTCGTGGCCGGCGGCCGCCTCGCCTCGACGTGACTGGGGGAGCGGGTTCTCGTAGGTGCTGCGCGTCATGCCGGCAGGCTGGAGCATGAGCCGGCGCATCAGCGACGGGAACGGTTCCTTGGCGATGTCCGTCGACGCGAGCTGCGCGATCGTCATTCCGCCACCCGAGTAAAGCCACCGCGCGCCGGGCGTCGTATCGTTGCGGACCGCCGGTGTGTTGGCCGGCGGTACGCCGTCGAGCAGCTGCGGGACTGTCGGCACGGGCTTGTCGAGCGCGTAGCCGGGAAAGCCCCAAACGGTGAGTCCCGCCGTATGCGTCAACAGGCGGCGCAGCGTGACCTTCTCGCGTTCGGTGAAACGGCTCTCCGGCAGATGCCACGTCGTGAGCAGCGCATTCACGTTCGTGTCGAGCGAGATCTTCCGCTCGTTGAGCAGGCGGAGAAAGCCGCTGGTGAAAATAGGCTTACTGATCGAACCGGCGAGAAAGAGCGTGGTCGAGTCCACCGGCTTGCTGCCACCGAACTCGGTGAGGCCGTACCCCTTGGCGAACACGACGCGGAAGTTGTCGATCACCGCGATGCTCACCGCGGGCACGTGATACGAGCGCATGCGGTCGAGCAGCTCGAGCGCCATGTCGGGCTGTTCGGTGATCTTCACGCCGTAGCGCAGGTGATGCTCGATCGCGGCCGGGTTTTGCGCGCCGGCGGCCAGGGGAAGAAGGACGGCGAGAGCGATGAGCCGGCTCGGTCGCATCGTGAAATCCGGTAAATGGGGATTTCGAACGTGGGTTCGCGGCGGCGGGGCGTCAACCAGCCCGTGATGAAGTGGCCCTTGAATCCACGAGGCGTCCTGTCACGTAGGCCGCTATTGAATCCGTGGCCGATCGGGTCAGTATTACATCAACCCCACCTGGTTCCTATGCGACAGAGACCGATCGTAGTCCGTGCCGCTCAGTTGACCGCTGGCGCGCTGATTCTCCTCGGCGCGAGCTTGGCCCGGCAGCCGCGCGTGCTGTCTGCCAATAGCGCCGACCCGACGTTCGCCGAAGATGTGGCGCCGATCTTTTATCGAAACTGCACGGCGTGCCACCACCCCGGCGGGCTCGCGCCTTTCTCGCTTGTCGAGTACGACAGCGCGAAGGCGAAGCTCGACGAGACGCGCGACGCGGTCGCGGCCGGTGTCATGCCGCCCTGGCACGCCGACGGACCTCACGGTGTCTTCCGCAACGATCGCCGGCTGGCCGATGCCGATCGCCAGACGATTCTGCGCTGGATCGACGCGGGTGCGAAGCCAGGCGACCTGAAGAAGTTGCCCGCGCGACCGGACTATCCCGTGACGTGGTCGATGGGGGGCACGCCGGACTTGATCGCGAAGATGCAGGAAGAGTTCACGGTTCCGGCGTCGGGCACGGTCGAGTATCAGTACTTCGAGATTCCGACGAATCTCACTGAAGAGAAGTGGGTGCAGGCGATCGAGATCGTCCCCGGCGCACGCGAAGTCGTGCACCATGTGCTGGTCTACGCGAAGGTGCCGCCGAATCCGAATGCGACGCCGGCTCCCGCGGCCGCGCCGCAACCCCGCCCGGCCGGTACTCCGGCGCCGCAACCGCTTTTCTTGCGAAAACGGGGGCAGGGTCAGCCGCAAGACCCCCCGCGTCTCGACACACTACATCCGCCGCCGCGCCAAATGGGCGCGCTCGTCGCCAGCCTCGCTCCGGGAACGAACGTCCTGGAATTCCCGAAGGGAACGGCGATGCGTCTCCGTCCCGGCACCGTGCTGACCTTCCAGATGCATTACACGGCGCACGGCCACGAGATGAAGGACCGCACGATGATCGGCTTCCGTTTCGCGAAGGACATGCCGGACGAGGAGATTCTGGCGTCGCAGTTCACGAACGGCTCGTTCACGATTCGCGCGGGCACGAAGGACTCGGTCCCGTCCGAGATCACGGCGACGCAACCGGTGCGTATCTGGGGCCTGCTGCCGCACACGCATCTGCGCGGCACGCGCTGGCACTATGAGCTCATCCAGCCGGACAGCAGCCGCCAGGTGATTCTCGACGTGCCGCACTACGACTTCAACTGGCAGACGTACTACCTGTTCGCCAAGCCGCTGGACATCCCCGCCGGCGCCAGGATCGAATCGATGGCGTGGTACGACAACACGGTGAACAACAAGAGCAATCCCGATCCCACGAAAGATGTGAAGTGGGGCGATCAGACGTGGGAGGAGATGCAGTACACAGGATTCCTTTATAGTGTACCGAGTCGTCGGCTCAAACCATGAGCTGACGGCGCAACGGCTGACTGCGCGGACTCCCGAACGGCGCGACTGCCAAGCGGCGCGACTGCCGAACGGCGCGACTGCCAACGGTCGCAAAGACTGAAGGCGACGAGGTGCGCAGTTTGAAACGACGGCGCGCGGTGGGACTCCCGCGCCGCCGTTTGCTTGTGCGCTTTCCTGGCCGTTTGCTTGTGCGCTTTCCTGGCCGTTTGCTTTCGCGCTTTCCTCGCCGTTTGCTTGTGCGCTTTTCTTCGCCGTCAGCTCGTGCGCCGCTTGGCAGTCGCGCCGTTCGGGAGCCGCGCCGTTCGGCAGTCGCGCCGTTCGGGAGTCCGCGCGTTCAGGCGTTGCGCCGTTCGATGGTGGACCGAGCATTGCCGTGTGGGGTACGCCCAGGAATGCCGTCGCCCGACGCCGGGGTCGGCGGATTACCTGGGGAGGGGAGGATTGTGATATGGCTCACCGAATCGTTGTCGCGAGCTCGTTGGTCCTGTGTCTTGCCGCCGCTTCGATGGGGCGCGCGCAGGTTGCCATCACCCCGCTGATCGGCGGATACGTCCCGGCGACGGACGTGAATCAGATCGGCGGCAGCGCCGAGACGCTCGCGAAAACACGCGAAGGAACGTTGTCGCTCGGTCTGAACGTGGACCTCGGACCGCTGCGCGGCACGGTTGCTTACGCATCCGGGACGACGATCAAGAACGCGAATCGGCAGGAGATCGGGAAAGGAAATGTCCTGGCCGCGGCCGCGGACTTCGTGATTCGACCGTTGCCCCGCATTCTCGTCCAGCCGTATCTGCTCGCCGGTGCCGGCAAGAAGTTCTACAAGTACGACGCCAGCGCCACGCTCTCCCAAGGTGTCGACAAAGAAGCATTCGCGCTCCACGGCGGCATCGGAGCGGATCTCTCGCTCGGGAAGATGGGCGTGGTAGCCGAGCTGACCGACTTCTTGAGCAAAGGCGCCGATGACAAATGGAACGCCCACGACGCGTTCTTGATGTTTGGCGTCAAGGTGCCGCTCGGCCGCTGATCGGGAGATTCAACGACCGTCAGCGCACCGCTTCGCCGACGAGAACCGTGCGCACCGTTGCGATGTCCGGTGCGAACAGCGACAGCTGATCCGGGTGCGGGAACACGATCGCGAAGTCGTCGGTCGTAAAAGCCCGCACCATCCGCGCGGCGAAGGTTTCGCGCAGCAGGCGCACGTACCATTCGACATCGTAGTCTCGCGGATCGTCGCCACTCCCTTCGGCTTGCTCGGCGTCGGCGACGATGCGACCGATGCCGTGGCGCGCGCGATAGACCCGCACTCGCTCACCGACCGACCACCCCGGCCGGTTGCTCGCGAGCATCGCCTCGTACGGCAGCTCATGCCGGCTCTCGCGGGTCTCGAGGTATTCCTCCGGCGATTTCGTGAGGCGTACGCGAGACGACACGTCGAACGTCGAGATGGCGCGTGCGCGGAGCGCGTCCACCGTCTCGAGGTAGGCGTCGCGCGCTCCGGCCACGTCGTCGCGCAGAAGGCAACCGACCGATCGGCGGAGAAACGCGGCGCCGAACGGTTCCATGCGGCTCGACCGGAACGCGACGCCGCGCATGATGAGCGAGCCGTCGTACTCGAGCAGCGCGTAGTTCTTGGGCTCGTGCGAGAGCATCGCGACGTATCGTCCGTCGAACTCGAGCTGCACGAGCGACGGCAGCAACGCGGCGACTTCCGATACCGCGCGACGTTCGTCGTTCTCGGTCCACGTTGACGGCGCGGCGAAATAGACGCCGTCGGTGTCCGCCTCGAGCAGGGTGACGCCCCGCGCCGCGAGCTCGCGGCACATGAGGTCCAACGTCTCGCGCCCGTGCCGGGTCACCGCGTTCGCGGCGTGAACGTCGGCGAAGCGCGTGAGGTCGCCGCCGGCGGCCAAATAACCGTACGCCGAGTTGACGACGAGCTTCATCGCCGATGACATCGCGTCGTGGCTGTGCCGATCCGCCGAGCCGGGTGGTGCGGCGCGGGCGGCCGCTTTGGCGGCGAGGCGCGTCTCGACGAGGCGATCGACGAGAGCGAGCAGCGCGCCGAGTCGATCGCGCGACGGGCCGATGCGGAAGGCGCGCATGAGCGACGGATACAGACTCGCGACGTCCGCCTTGACCACGCGATGCGCGACGCCCGTCGCGAACAGGTGCAGCCCGGCTCCTGTGTGCACGGTGCCGTCGCCCGGCTCGTGCGCCGGCAACGCGGCGTTCTCACGGAGGTAAGCCCGGACGAGTAGCGGATCGATCACGCCGGTGGCGGCGCCGGCGTCGGCCATGCGCTCGTATCGGCGTGGCGTCATGCGCGCGAGCGCGAAGGCGGCGCCGCCGAGCATGCGGGACAACGCCGCGACTTCGTCCACGTCGGCGATCGCGTACCGGCGAACGCGATCGGGGTCGACCTGGTACGTGTGATAGATCTCCGCGCCGGGAATGAGCTCGCGATCGGGGCCGGCGATGCCGAGATGGCGCGCGAGCGCCTTGAGCCCGTAGCTCGGCAGCTCGCGCGTCGCCTGGTCGTAGCGGCGCACGGCGTCCATTGTGTCGATCAACTCGCGGCCGGGCGCGATCAGGCGAACGCGGCGTCCGTCGTCGCGTCGACTCGGCGCGCCGCGGCGCGCGTTGCGGCGGCGAAGGCCCGCGTGCGCGACGCGTCCGAGGTCGAGCCGAACGCGGAGACGGCGCGCGCGCTGCTCGAGGAAGGGGAGGTCGAACCCGTGCAGGTTGTGATTCTCGATGACGTCGGGGTCTTCGTCGTGAATCAGCGCGACCAAACGGCGAATGAGGTCGGCTTCGCCTTCGTCGCCCTCGCTCGAGATCTCGAGGGTGTGGCTGGCGCCGGACGGCCGACGCACCGCGATCATGAAGACGCGGTCGCGGCCGGCGTCGAGGCCCGTCGTCTCGAGGTCGAATTGTAGTCGATGCAAGTCGTCGAATGCGAGATCTCGAAAGTAGTTGCGGCCGGTGGCGACGAGGTATTGCTCCTCCGGAGGCAATACCAGAACCGGTTCGCCACGTTCCTCGAGGGCGCGAACGTGGGCGAAGTGCTCGCCAAGCCGACGCGTCGCCCCGCGAAGCACCTCGGTCGTGATCGTCGCGAGGTCGCGCGCCGAGACGCGGTAGCGGAGCGCGCCCGGACCATCGAGCTCACGCCACGTGATGAGCGCCGCGTCGTCGCCCTCACAGCGAAGTCGGTCGCCGAGGTGCTCGAGGTCGTCGAGGCGCGACAACAGGAGCCACGGTCGGAAGCGGTCCTGCTCGCAGACGAGCTGCCGAGTGTCGGGCGGGCGGCGCCAGACCAGGACTCGCCCGTTGTTTTCGGCCCACAGCGAAACGATGCCGGGTGTGGGATCCCACCCCCAGAGCCACTCGTCCTCTCGGAATTGTTTGGTGACGACTTCGGTGTGCTCAGTCATCTGGCCCGCGGCGCGCGCGGGTTACGTGCCGGACTGCTTCGACTCGCCCGGCTTGAACACTTCCACCGAAAACGTGAAGTTGCGTCCCTCGCCCGGGTGGATCGCGCCGACGCCGACAACTTGGCGCGACACTTCCTCGCCCTTGTCATTGCGAACGGTCACGAGGACGGAGTACTCCCACGACTGCCCGTTATCCGGGTGTTTGAGCGCGCCCTCGAGCCGAAGCGCGGAAAAGCTGGGAGCGGCGCGCGCCGCTGCGCCCGGCTCGAAGCGGAGATGCTTCTTACAAGCCGGGCAGCTGGTGGCGCTCTGGAGAATTACCGCGCGGCAGTGGGGGCAGAGTCGCGTCGCCCCCGCTGCCGACGATCGAACTGTGCTCACGACGCGAGGCTAGTCGTCCCCAGCGTGAGTCCCGGGCGCGATTGGCCTTCGTCGCCCCATCCGAATTCGGCGCGGCCGCGCATGCGTGAGCCTGCCGCGAAGCTGACGGTGCCCGCCTTGAGATCGCCGGTGAGCACGCCCGAGTCGAGCAACTCGACGCGTTGGGCGCTCTCGATGTTTCCCTCGATCTCGCCGCTGATGATCACCGTGTTGGCGCGCACGCTGCCCGTCAGCTTGGCACCGGGATCGATCGTCAGGTCGCCCTGAATGTGAACGTCGCCCTTGAAGCGGCCGGCGAGACGAATGTGTCCCGAGCCTTCGATCTTGCCTTCAATCGTGATGTCCGAGGCGATGATCGACTCGGCCGGCTCGCCACGGTGCACGTTCCGTCGGGTCGAGCTCGAGATCGGCGACGGAGTCGGGATGGAGTCGAGCGAGCTCTCGGTGTGCTTGAAGGCCGGCTCGGAGGACGGCGCGGGGGGAGGGGGACTCATCGGGGCTGCTTCCTTTTTGGGGGACGTTGCTTCCTTCCAGATCGCCATTGCTCGGTGCTCCTTTGGAGTGCGGTACCTCGTACCGACCAACACCAATAGTGGTGTGTGAACACGCCCGCTGTCAGGTGGGTCACGCAATTTTCCCGGCCGAGTCCGGTCGGCCGCGTCACCACGTGACCCGCCGTCGGCATCGTGCGGTGCCTGAGGGACGAGCGAGCGGTCAATAACATCACTAGAATGTTCAGCGTTCTATGTGATTTCACCGCGGACGTTGGTCCAACGACTGCGTGAACTGCCGGTCTCGTCACGACCGACCCGGTTCTTGCTCGTCCCGGCGCCAACGCCGGTTCGTCCCACTGCGTTGTATCGATAGGCGATCCCCGCCCGTATCATCCTTCAACCCCACATGCCACTTCCTATTCCACGACTCGCCGTCGCCGCGGCGCTTATTCCACTTTGCATCTCCTGCGGCGCGGCCAAGGACCAGCCGTCGTCCGGGGCCGAAAAGAGTGAGCCGGCCGCCCACTCGATGGCGATGACGCCGGTCAAGATTCCGGCTGGTGCCGTCTTCACCGAGGCGGACGTTCGCTTCATGCAGGGCATGATCGCCCACCACGCGCAGGCCATTTACATGTCTCGAATGGCCGCTGCGCACGGCGCGAACGCCCACCTGCTCAAGTTCGCTGAGAAGATCGACCAGTCCCAGATCGTTGAAATCCGGCTGATGCAGGGTTGGCTTCGCGCCAACGGCCAGGATGCTCCCGACACGTCGTCCTGGCGATCCATGCAAATGCCGGGGATGCTGACGGCCGACCAGCTCAAGACGCTCGAAGGGTCGAAGGGAACGGAGTTCGACCGCCAGTTCCTTGTACTGATGATCCAGCACCACAACGGCGCGCTCAAGATGGTGTCCGATCTCTTCGCGACGCCGCTCGCGGGTCAGGACGTGGACGTGTCGGTCTTCGCGAACGACGTCCAATCCGTGCAGACCGCCGAGATTGGAACGATGCAGCAAATGCTTTCGAATCTCTAAAGCCCCCCTCAACCTCCACCGCACCACTACCGGAGCTTTATCCGATGGGAACAGCCCGCAGGATCAGCGCGTTCGCCGCTCTTGTTGCGATCGCGTCACTCCCGGCGCTTCAAGCGCAGACTTATCCGACCGGCAATGATCCGCGCAACGGACTCAAGCCGGGCATGTATGACGCAGGCACGGCGGCGCAAGGCATGCGCCTCGTCTCGTTCAGCCGCAAGCCCGCCGAGTTTGACTCGGTGCGCGGGCTGACGTTCATCAACTCCGACGTCGCGTTCCGCGATCATTACGTCTATCAGGGCAACTTCGCCGGGTTCACGATTTGGGACGTGAAGAACCCGGACAAGCCCGAGATGGTCGCCGTCGTTCCCTGCATCACGTCGCAGGGCGACCCGTCGATCGTCGGCAACCTGCTCTTCATCTCGGCCGAGGGCGGCGGCAATCGAAACGATTGCGCGAAGGGTGGAGTGAAGGACCC
>DATMHK010000041.1:0-21105 GCA_035554995.1 Gemmatimonadaceae bacterium | reverse complement strand
CGACAAATGGGGTCTCCACAAATCCTCGCGGCGCGGCGGGATCTGCGCGATTTCACGACCGACGCCCGGCTGCTTCCGATGACGGCGATGGCGATCGTGATCGGCGGCATGAGCGCGTGTCTCGCTTACGCGCTCGTGTGGCTGATCGGTTCGATCACCAACCTCGCCTACTACCATCGACTTTCATCGAACCTGGTGTCGCCCGCAGCCAACACGCTTGGTTGGTGGGCCGTGCTCGTGCCGATGGTCGGCGGACTGATCGTTGGACTGATGGCCCGTTATGGCTCCGAGCGGATTCGCGGCCACGGCATCCCCGAAGCGATGGAAGCGATTCTCATCGGGCGAAGCCGGATGAGCGCCAAGGTCGCCATCCTCAAGCCGGTCTCCTCAGCGATCTCAATTGGAACTGGCGGGCCCTTCGGCGCCGAAGGTCCGATCATCATGACGGGCGGCGCGTTCGGGTCGCTGTTCGCCCAAGCGTTTCACATGTCGTCGGCGGAACGAAAGACATTGCTCGTCGCCGGCGCGTCGGCGGGAATGTCGGCAATCTTCGCCACGCCGGTGGCCGCGCTGCTCATCGCCGTCGAGCTGTTGCTGTTCGAGTGGAAGCCGCGAAGCTTCGTGCCCGTGGCGGCGGCGTGCGTCGTCGCTTATCTGCTTCGGCTTCCGCTGCTCGGCGCCGCGCCGATTTTTCCGGTCGCGCAGCACGAGGTGCTCAACGGGTCGGAGCTCGGCGTCGCACTCGCGGTCGGCGTCGTTGCGGGCCTCGGGTCGGCCGCGCTCACCGCGCTCGTATATGGCGCGGAAGACGTCTTCGCCAAGCTGCCGTTTCATTATATGTGGTGGCCGCTGATTGGCGGCGCCGTCATCGGTCTCGGCGGACTGCTGCAGCCGCGCGCGCTCGGCGTGGGATACGACACGATTCGCGATTTGTTGAGCGGCCACATGATCGGCGCGTTCGTGCTCGGCCTGCTGGTGACGAAGGCAGTGATCTGGAGCATCGCGCTCGGTTCGGGAACTTCGGGAGGCGTGCTCGCTCCACTGTTGATCATGGGTGGCGCGCTCGGCGCGATCGAAGGACGATGGCTTCCCGTCGGCGACCCCGCGCTCTGGGCGATGATCAGCATGGCGGCGATGATGGGAGGGACGATGCGGTCGCCGCTGACCGCGATCGCATTCCTGCTCGAGCTGACGCACGACGTGGAGCTTCTTCCGGGACTACTCGTCGGATGCGTGGCGGCCCACGCCGTCACGGTGCTGCTGATGAAACGCTCGATACTCACCGAGAAGGTGGCGCGGCGCGGCTATCACGTTGTACGAGAATACTCGGTGAGCCCGCTGGCGCGGTTCCGTGTCGAGGACATGATGGAGCGTGATGTGCCGTCGATTCCCGCCGACGTCTACGGGGCCGATATCGTGCGGCGTCTGTTGTTGCAGGATCCGGTGTTCGGTCGCCGGCACTCGTGGCCGCTCGTCGACAAGACGGGCGCGCTCGTGGGCATTCTTACGCGGGGCGATCTGCTCCAGGCGTTGAACGATGCGGAAGGTGATTTCACGATCCTGGAGATCGGCAACTCATCGCCGATTGTCGCGTACCCGGACGACCAGCTCGAAGACGCGCTCAACCTGATGCTTCGCATGAACGTCAGTCATTTGCCGGTTGTCGACCGGAACCAGCCGACGCGGCTGTTGGGCATGCTCAGCCGGAGCAGCATCGCGACCGCGTATCGGTCGACGCTCGACGAAGAGGACGCGATCGAGCCGAGCGCGCTGACGGCGCACATCGACGTGGTGCGACAGCGAATGCGCGGCAGGAGACGCGCAGCGGTCGATTGACGTCACCTTCCGCTCGCGAGACCGAGTTCCCATGTTAGGTCGCCCCCCCCACCGCGGCCCTTCGAAGAACTCGGAGAACGACCATGTCCAACGATTCCTCTTCGCACGACGACGCGGCTGCGGGCTTGGATCGTCGCGGCTTCCTCTCGCGGCTCGCGGGTGCGGCCGCTGTGGCGGGAGCAGCGTCGCCCGCGCTCGACCTGCTGGCGATCTTCCCGGCGCCGGCCGCCACGCCAGGGTCGGTCTTCCGGCCAGGGTTTGCCGAGCCGGACGCCGCGGTGTTCGCCGAGGCGCGTAAGCATTTTCTAATACCGAAGGGCGTTGCTTATTGCAATACCGGGACACTGGGTTCATCACCGCGAGAGGTCGTCGACGCGCTGGTGAACGGGACCCGCGCGTTGGAGACGCGGCTCGCGGCGTGGGCGTACGACCATCCGGAGGGCGAGCCGCTCACCGGCTATGAGCCGTCGGTCGGCATTCGCGCGGCGGTCGGCGCCTTCATCAACGCGAAGCCCGACGAAGTCGCGATCACGCAGAACGCGACGATGAGCATGAACTTCCTGGCGAACGGTCTCGATCTCGCGTCCGGCGACGAAGTCATCTCGACCGACCAGGAGCACGGCGGCTGCATCTCGCCCTGGCGCCTCAAGGCGAAGCGTTACGGCATCGTCGTCAAAGAGCTGAAGCTCGACGACGGCACCAAGGGCGGCGTCGAAGGCGTGGTGAAATTGTTCGCCGACGCGATGACGCCGAAGACCAAGGCCGTCATGTTCAGCCACGTCGTCTCGGGCCTCGGCACCCGCATGCCGGCGCGTGAGCTGTGCGCGATGATCCGCGACCGCGGCGCGCTGGCGCTCGTCGACGGCGCGCAGGCGGTTGGGCAAATGCAAGTGGATGTAAAAGAGCTCGGCTGCGACGCGTACGTCGCTAGTCCGCACAAGTGGATGATGGCGCCCAAGGGTACGGGGTTCCTCTACATCCGGCGCGACGTGCAGGACCGCTTCTGGACGACGCTCGCCAGCTCGCACTGGGATGATCACGAGAACGGCGCATTCCGGTTCATGCAGTACGGCACTGGCGCTGTCCCGGTGCACGAGGGACTCCTGGCCGCGATCAACTTCATCGACAAGATCGGCATGCCGCGGATCGAGCGCTGGGACGCGATGCTGACCAAGCGTCTGCGTGATGGTCTGGCGCGCATTCCGTCGGCGCGGATCACCTCACCGGAAGATCCGCGGCTCGCGTCGGCGATCACGACGTTTCGTATCGACGGTACGAAGGCGAAGGACCTGCAAACGGCGCTCTGGACCCGCCGCGTGCGGGTGCGCCCACAGAACGACGCCCGCGGCGTTCGACTCTCGGCGCACCTCTACATGAGTCCAGCCGACGTCGATACGGTACTCGACGTCGCGTCGTCGCTCGGGAAATGACGACGACGCGTCGGCAGTTCATCGGGAACGCCATGCGGTCGGCCGCCGGCGCTGCGCTCGTTGGAAAGAGCGCGGCGCCCGTCTTTCCGGCCGGCGCGCCGCCGCGTGGATTCGTCGATTTGCTGCGGCCACCCGATGTCGTCGGGGTTCAGTCGGATTCCGCTGAACTTCGGCTCGTCGACGCCGGCGGCGGTCGCTGGTCGAAGGACGACGTCGTTGTTACGACTGCGGTTCTGTCCGGCGCGCTCAGCGTCTCGCTCGCCACGTCGAAGACGACGATCAAGCGGATTCATATGCGGTGGCGCGGCCGGCTCCCCGACATGCCTCTCATTCTCGGTGACGCGTGGGAGCGTGGTTACGGGGATCTCGAGTGGCGCGGTTGGGCGCCGGATCGCGTCATGCCCTGGTACGCCGCGACGAGCGACCGGTCGGGCACGCACGCATATGGCGTTCGTACGAGCGCGCGCGCGTTCTGCTTCTGGCAGATCGATCCGCAGGGCGTCAGCCTGTGGGCGGATGTCCGCAGCGGCGCGGCCGGGCTGAAACTCGGCGAACGCGTGCTCGACGTCTGCGACGTCGTGTGTCGGGCCGGGCGCGAAGGCGAATCATCATTTGCCGCGTTGCGCGCATTTTGCGCGACGATGTGCGCCAAGCCTCGTTTGCCGGCGTCGCCCATCTATGGAAGCAATGATTGGTACTGGGCGTACGGGAAGAACAGCGCCGACACCGTGCTCACCGACGCGCAGCACATCGTCGAGCTGTCGCCCACGGGCCGGAATCGCCCTTTCGTAGTGATCGACGACGGATGGCAGCCGGTGCGAGGCCAGTCGCGCACGGGCGTCGGCACGTGGGATCGCGGCAACGAGAAATTTCCTGACATGTCCGGCCTGGCACAGGCAGTAGGACGCGCCGGCGCGCGGCCGGGAATCTGGATTCGCCCGCTGCAGGCGCCGGCCGACGCGCCCGACGCTTGGCGGCTCGCGCGCGATCGCGCGTTTCTCGACCCCACCGTTCCCGAAGCGCGGCAGAAGGTCGTCGACGACATCGCGCGGCTCAAGCAATGGGGGTTCGAGCTGATCAAGCACGACTACACCACGTACGACGTCTTCGGGCGGTGGGGTTTTCAAATGGGCGCCGCGCTGACGCGCGACGGCTGGACGTTCGCGTCCGGACCGACGCGAACCACGGCGGAAGTGATCGACGATCTCTACCACGCGATACGCGACGCCGCCGGTGACAGCCTGATCATCGGATGCAACACGGTGAGTCACTTGTCCGCGGGCCGTTTCGAGGTCTGCCGAGTCGGCGACGATACGAGCGGCACCGAATGGGCGCGCACGCGGAAGATGGGAGTGAACACCCTGGCGTTCCGCGGCCCACAGCATGGCACCTTCTATGTAGCCGATGCCGATTGCGTCGGCGTGACGAACGCCATTCCATGGTCCTACAATCGGCAGTGGCTCGATCTTGTCTCGAGAAGCGGTACGATGTTGTTCGTCTCACTTGCGCCCGACGCTCTGGGCGCGGAACAGCGTCGCGATCTCAAGGCGGCGCTCGCGCTCGCAGCGGCACCGCTGCCTCTCGGGGAACCGCTCGACTGGCAACGCAACGTGTATCCGTCCCGCTGGCGACTGATGGGTCGCGAGCGAACGTACGACTGGGTCGGCGCCGACGGCGCCGGTCTGCCTTAAACGGAGCGCTGACTACGCGAGCTTTGCGTAGCGGGTGATCGCAGCAACGAGCCGGTCGAGCTCCCTGGGCTGCGTGAAGACGTGAGGCGTGACCCGCACGCCGTGCACGCCCGCCTGGTCGTAGCCGACTGTGAAAATCTTGTCGTTCTCGAGGAGCCGCCTCGCGAGCTCCAGCGGATCCATTCCCTGGATGCCGACGTTCCCGATCGCGCACGACCGCGCCGGATCCGTCGGCGTGTAGAGCTCCACGTTCGGGATTCCGCGAACTTTGCTCGTCCAGTAATTCTGGAGATAGCGAAGTCGCGCTTCCTTGCGACGCGTTCCGATGGCGTTGTGAAACGCGATGGCGGGTCCGATGGCGAGATCGGTGTGGACCGGATGCGTGCCGGTGTGATTCAGCTTCATGATGTCCGCGTCTTCCGTCATCCGCCAATCACCGTAGATCGGCCACAACGTCGGGATCTTATCGCGGCGCACGTAGAGGATGCCGGTCCCCAATGGGCTGCCGAGCCACTTGTGGAGACTGGCACCGTAATACTCGCAGCCGAGGTCCGGGATCTTGTACTCGAAGTGGGCGAAAGCGTGCGCCCCGTCGATCATTACGTCGACGCCGCGCGCATGCGCCATGTCGACGATCTTGCGAACCGGGAGAATCTGGCCGGTGATGTTGACGATGTGTGGCACCATCATGAGGCGCGTCCGCGGCGTTACGACGCTGGCGTAGAGCTGCACGATCTCGTCGTCGGAGGCAGGATCGATGGGCAGCGAGACGATCTTGTTCACCATGCCGTGCCGGCGTGCCTGCAGGCGGAACATCGCGAGCATGTGACCGTAGTCCTGCTCGCACATCACGGCCTCGTCGCCCTGCTTCCAGTCGTAGCCGGCGATGACCGTGTCGAGCGACTCGGTGGTGTTGCGTGTGATGCAGAGTTCCGCCGGCGCGCAGCCGGCCATCGCGGCAAGCTCGTCCCGCAGTGCGGCCTTGTCCGGCACCTGCTTGGTGCGCAGGTAGTACGACGCCTCGTAGTTCACCTCGCGCACGCGCGCGATGAATGCCTCGAGGACCGGCTGCGCCTGCATGCTGTAGTAGCCGCTCTCGAGATTGATGTAGTCGGGCTTGAGGCGGTACTTCCCGCGGATCGCCAGCCAGAACGCTTCGTCCTCGGCGAGGCGTTCGACGGGCATCTCGGCGTATTTGGCCAAGAGACGGGGCGCGAGTAGGAGACTCAAGCCCCCACTGCCGGCGCTGCGCAGGAATTCGCGTTTGTTCATCGGCGCGGTGCCTCGGTGCAGGACGACGAGAGCAGCGACGATTGATCTTGTTGCCTATGGGCTCATGGCGCAACTTAGATCTCGACATGACTACACGGACCGGGAAGTTCCGCCTTGCGATCCTGGTTCTGGCTGCCGCGCTACGAGTGCTCCCCGCGCAGCCTCCGCGCCCGCTCATGCCGATCACTCTCGCGAACTCGGCCGAGGCTGCGTGGCTCGAGAAGCCCGTGCTCGCGAGTCGCGTGCTCGACGACATGACGCGGCCGGCGACTTGGCGCTTTTCGGGAACTGGCACGCTGACTTTTCCCGCCGAGCCGCGGATGGGGAGCATGCGCGTGCTGCGCGTCGCCATGCAGATGTTCGTTGACAAGCCGGCGCCGACGCGCAACGGACTGTCGTCGGTCAACCTGCGCCGCGAATTCGGCGCGGGCGAAGATTGGAGCGGCTACAACCGGATCTCGATGTGGATCCGCCCGGACGTCTCAGGGTTCCCGATGCTCCCGCTGCAAATCGTCCTGCACAACGACGGCGCCGAGAAGGTTCCGGACAAGTACAATCGCGAGGGCACGCACTACGTCACGCTCGCCAACAACCGATGGACACATGTCGTGTGGGAGATCGAGCCGCTGGCGCGCGACCGCGTGACGTTGCTCGAAATCGGATATTGGGTCAATAAAATGCTGGCCGCGCCGACCGATCGCGTTGCGTTCGAGGTAGGGCGGCTCGAATTGCAGCGCGTCCAGCCCGATCAACACACCGGATGGAGCGTTGGGCCAGACAAGATTGCCTTCAGCCACCCGGGATATCAGACAGGATTTTCCAAGACAGCGATCACGAGTGGATCCGCGACGTCGTTCGAGCTCGTTCGCGCGACTGATTCGGTGAGCGTGCTGCGCAAGAGCACACAATCGTTGCACACCCGCCTGGGCGACTTTCGCGAGCTGGATTTCTCGGAAGTGAACACACCCGGGTCCTACTTCGTCCGATCGGGCAACACGAACTCGCGGTCGTTCAGCATCGGCGGCGTGGTCTGGCGCGAGACGATCTGGAAAGTGCTCAACTTTTTCTACGGCGAACGTTGCGGCTTTGCTGTGCCCGGCTCGCACGACGTCGACCACCTTGACTGGTTCGCGACACACGGCGATCAGCGAATCGTGATGAATGGCGGGTGGCACGACGCGGGCGACCTCTCCCAGGGCGCGGTCAACACGGGGGAAGCGACTTACGCGATGTTTGCGCTGGCTGAACGTTTGCGAGGCATCAAAGACGATCAGCAGCTCATCGATCGGTTGATCGAGGAAGGCATGTGGGGGCTCGACTGGCTGCTGCGTGTGCGTTTCGACGGCGGCTATCGCATCGGCTTTGCGAGCCACAACCTGTGGACCAACAACGTCGCCGGCGACGCGGATGATCGCACGCGCGAAGCGAAGAACAATCCAAACGTCAACTATATCGCCGCGGCCGCGGAGGCCATCGCCTATCGGGTTCTGAAGGATCGGGACCCGTCACTCGCGGCGCGCGCCTTGGGTGCCGCCGAACAAGACTGGAACTACGCCGTCGTCGGCGTCGAAGGACCATCCACGTGGAGCACGCCAGCCTTCGCCGCGACACGGGTCGAGCTGGCGGGAATCGGAGCCACGGCGTCGCTCGAGCTGTATCGTTCGACGCACCAGAAGATGTACGCCGACAAAGCCGTCGAGCTGGCGAGGATCATCGTCGCGTCGCAGCAGAAGACGCCGGTCGGCAAGAGCTTTCCGCTCGCCGGCTTTTTCTACACGGGTCCGGATCGCGACACGTTGTTCCACCAGTTCCACCGTGGCAACGATCAAGCCCCGATCGTTGCTCTGACCCAGCTCGTCGAGACGCTGCCGGGTCACGCCGATCGGCCCGCGTGGTCTTCCACGCTGGCCCTCTACGCCGAGTACCAGAAGAAGGCCGCGACGACGACCGCGCCGTATGGCGTCCTGCCGGCCTATGTGTATCGCCTCGGAGACGAGACGAAAGAGGTTCCCGACAGCGGCGCACTGCACGGTGCGACGCGGGACGCATACCGCGAACAAGTGCTCGCCGGGTTGCCGATGGGTGACGGCTGGTATCTCCGCATCTTTCCCGTCTGGTTCGCGCGGCGCGGAAACTTTGGCGTCCTGCTCTCGCAGGCCAAAGCGCTCGCCGCGTCGGCGCGATTGCGCGGTGACAGCATCGCGCTCGACCTCGCGCAGCGCCAGGCACAATGGATCGTCGGCCGCAACCCGTTCGCGCAGAGTACGATGTACGGCGAGGGATACGATTGGGCGCAGCAGTACAGCGTGTCGTCGGGCGATTTCGCCGGATCGCTGCCGGTCGGGATGCAAAGTCGTGGCACGACAGACCTGCCCTACTGGCCGTCGCAGAACATGTACGTCTATAAGGAAGTGTGGGTCCATCCCGCGAGCCGATGGCTGTGGCTCATGGCGGATCTCGTCGGCGATCCGAGACCGATCGATCGTCCTCGCTAGTGAGGGAGGTCGATTAATCCGAGCTGTGCGAGGAGCGCAGCTGAGTCGATCGCCGACCAATGCTCGGCAATCTTGCCGTCGGCGATGCGGTGAATCGCGACCGCCTTGACGTCGAGAGGCTTACCCGACGGCGGAGCTCCGAAGATCTCACCGTCGTGTTTGCCGACGCCGCGCAATCGAGTCACGACCTTGTCACCTGAGGCGATTTGATCTTCGATCACGTGGTGGCCGGGGGTCGCTTTCCAGAACAACTCGAAGGCTCGCTTCAGCCCGGCGCGGCCGAGCGGCAGGTTTGGAAACGGCGGCGGGTCGTGATTGATGTAGTCCTCAGCCACGAGCTCGTCCATCGCGGCCAGGTTCCCCTTGTCGATCTCCTCGTAAAACCGGCGCACGACCGCCTTGTTGTCATCGCTGACTGACATGATGTTCCCTCCGGGTGGTCGCGCGATGCAGGATTCCTACCGTCGATCGGAGAAATCGTCTCGAGCCTGGCGCGACGTACACTAAGTTCTTCTTCGAGGTCGTGACATCTTGAGCAGCGTCGAGATACTGACCGACAGCTTGCGGCTCGTGGTCAGTTCGCCCGAGCAAACTCGCGCGCGGATCGAATCGATGCCCCCGGAGGATCGGGCACAAGTATCGCCGGCATGGTTGGCTGCGGCGATGGCAGCGCCGACGGCCAATCCCTGGATTCACGGGTTCACCATCTTCCGCCGTTCGACGGGCGCTCCGATCGGCAACTGCGGTTTCAAGGGTCCGCCGACGACTGACGGTCGTGTGGAAATTGCTTATGGTTTGGATGAGGAGTATTGGGGTCGTGGCTACGCCACCGAAGCGGCGCGCGCGTTGACCGCGTTTGCTCTAGATGCCGACGACGTGCGCACCGTCATCGCCCATACCCTGCCGGAAGAGAACGCGTCGGCGCGCGTGCTCAGAAAAAGTGGATTCGAATGGGTCGGCGACGTCGTCGATCCCGAAGACGGTCCGGTGTGGCGATGGGAGTTCAGGCCTGCGGCGAAATCGGGTGAACGTCGCTGATGCGAAAGAAGATCTCGTCGTCGGCGATCTGCGCCGCCCCGTCGTAGTCGATCGTCGTCGGGAAGCCCTTTGTCGCGTCGTACTCCGCGCGAATGAGCTCGGCGGGCCGATCGATCGCGTTCTGAATGAACGTGAACAAGCCGTCGACCGTCTCACCCAGACTCCGGTCGACTCCCTCGAAGGTCACGAAGTCGAGTACCGCGGCGACCGTGTCGCTTTGCACGACGACGAACAGCGGATGAACGTTCCCGCAGAAGCAACTCCGCTGGATGACGAACGCGTACGTGTGCAGGTTCTGTGACCGCCACCGCTGACGTGCCGCGGTGAGGTCGGTGACCTCGCGGCTCGGTTGCGGGCCGGTGGCGTCGCTGCACGAAATGGCGGCAGCGAGAGATACGAGGGCGGCGAGTCGAATTGCGTTCATGCCAGCCTAACCGGGGGTCCGCGGCGACCGTCACCTCGGCTCCGCGCGGCTGCGACTGACCGCTTACGGCGACATGCAGTGGCTTCCGACGCCGCCGCCGGTCGTGCGCGAGCTGCCCGTCTCGATCGTCGCGCAGCCCTAGGGAGCGTGATCCGCAGCCTCAGCGGCTCGCAGCACGGGGAGCGGATCGATTGCATTTCCCTTCGACCAGTGCTTGACGTCAGCGCTTCTCAGGATGGCGAAGTGGAGATGAGGCGCCGCCGCCGACGCATTGCCCGTCGAGCCGACGTACCCGATCAATTGACCGCGCTCCAGCGGCGCACCGTCGCGCGCGCCGGCCGCGTAATGGTCCAGGTGCGCGTACATCAGGATGAATCGCTCCGACGAGTCGGTCGCGTAAATCATCAGACCGCCGGCGACGCTCGTGAACAATTTGAGAATGCGACCCTTCGCGGCCGCGAGGATCGGGGTCGAGCGCGGCGCCACGATGTCGAGGGCCTCGTGGCGTCGCAGTCCGCCGGAGCGAGGCGCGTCGAAGCTGCTGCGGAGCGAATCCGGGTCGATGCCGCGCAATGGCATCGCGATCTCGTGCGTCAACAGCGCGATGTCGGCGTTCGTCACCGTCGCGCTACCGCTCGGCGCGATGCGCTCGACTTCTCCAGCGGCCTCGGCGCGGGTCGGTTTCGGTTCCTGCGCGACCGGCGTCGACGAGGATGGTGAATCCGCCGTCGTCATGCTCATGCCCGCCGCGGCGAAGACGATGCCGATGACCAGCGCGCATTGCACGTAGCTGATCGCCTCGATCCGGCCGGCGTCGCGCACGTTTGGCTCGGCGCGCCCGAATCGCCAACGCACGACAGTCGTTGTCGGCCACACCTCGAGCGCCACGACGGCGACGAAGAGCGCCATCTTGATGAAGAAGCCGAGCTCAGTGGAGTAGTAATTGACCACCTTCTCGCTTCCGCTCATGAGTTGCCAGACGCCGGTGATCAACCAAAGCACCACGGCGGCACTCCACCACGCATCGCCGGCATAGGCGCGACGCAGCGCACGCGTGTCGCCGGCGCCCTTCAACGAATCGTGAAGCGCTCGTGCACGTGACCAAAGCCCGCCAAGTCCGATGGCGAGCCCGAGCAGATGGAGCGAGTCCAGAACAACCCGTGTGTCCGGCACGCCACGTTGTCTGGCACGGGCTGGGCCGCCAGGTCGGCCGCTGCCGATGGGTCCGCCTTGCGCGCTCGCAACCACCTCGGCTAATTCAGCGCTCCGCAAACCGTCGCGATGACCAACCGTCCTCATCTCCGCATAGCGCTTGCTTCCCTACTCGCCAGCTCGGCGGGCGGCGCGCAAGTCACTCGCATCGTCATCGACACCGTGGTCTCGCCGGCATTCGGCGGGGCGTCGTACGGCGCCGTGGGTCAATACGAGACAATCGCCGGCCGCGCGTTCGGCGAGCTCGATCCCAGCGATCGCCGCAACCGCGTCATTACAGATCTTCAATTGGCTCCGCGCAACGCGCGCGGGCGGGTCGAGTACGTCGCAACGTTCTACATCGTCAAACCGATCGACCTGTCGAAGTCGAGCCACTTCATGTGGCATGACGTCCCCAATCGCGGGGGGCGCATCACGATCGGCGTCGCGGAGCGGAATCTCGGGGACATCGGCTTGAGCAGCGGATGGCAGGGCGATCAGGCCGGCCGAACAGTGCCGCGTCCCGGTACCGAGTACGCGCTCGTTCCCGTCGCACGGAACAAAGACGGTTCACCGATCACAGGTGAGGTCCTCGGCCGCATCGTCAACGCGAGCGGCGTCGACTCGCACCCGCTCATGGTTTACAGCAACCCGGTGCCGTACAAGCCGGTCACGCTCGACACGCACGCGGCGAAGCTGACGACGCATGCCTCCGAGAGCCCGGACGGCCGGATCACCGGCGAGGCGACGATAGCGCCGAGCGATTGGGCCTGGGCACGCTGCTCGGCGAGCCAACCATTCCCGGGCGTTCCCGACTCGACGCAAATCTGCGTCAAGAATGGATTCGACCCGAAGTTGCTGTATCAGGTCGTCTTCACGGCGCGCGACCCCTATGTCCTGGGGGTCGGCTTTGGTGCCTTCCGCGACGTCGCGACGTTTTTCCGGAGGCAGACACAGGACGCCTCCGGCGCGCGTAACCCGCTCGCCGGCGCGGTGCGTTGGACGGCGAGTCGCGGCGTCTCGCAGTCGGGAAATTTTCTGCGCGCGTTTTTGCAGCTCGGCTTCAATGAGGGACTCGATGGCGTAGGCCTCGACGCCCGGCCCGTCTACGACGGCGTGTGGCCGATCATCGCCGGTCGTCGCATCTCGCTCAACAGCCGCTTCGCAATGCCCGACGGCATTCTGAATCTCTATCAGGCGGGCAGCGAAGGACCGCAGTGGTGGGGTCCCTGGCGTGACAAGGCACGTGGACTGCCGACATCCGGTATCCTCGACCGGTGCACTCGATCTCACACCTGCCCGCGCATCTTCGAGCATTTTGGTGCCGCCGAAGTGTGGGGTCTCAAGCTGTCGCCGGAATGGGTTGGCGCATCGGGAGACACGGACATTCCGCTGCCGGACAACGTGCGTCGCTATTACATCCCCGGCACCGCGCACGGCGGTGGTGGCGGTGGATTCGATACGAAGCCACAGCGGCCCGCGGTCTGTCCGGGCGCCGACGCCGGTGTGGGCACCTTCGCCACCAATCCCGTACCGCACACGGAAACCGTCAATGCGCTGCGCGTGCATTTCCGTGACTGGATCATGAAGGATACTCCGCCACCTCCGAGCGTCTGGCCGCGAATCTCCGACGGAACGTTGGTCGCTGCGACCAAGGAGGCGATGGGCTTCCCGACAATCCCCGGCGTTCCGCCGAACGCACCAACGGGGCTCATCAATCCACTGCTCGACTATGACTTCGGGCCTTTGTTCGATCGCGTCGATGGATCCGGTGTGCCGAGTATCGTGCCGCCGACGATCAGACTCGCGCTGCCGATGAAAGCCCCGAAGGTCGACGCCGACGGAAATGAGCTTGGAGGCGTACCCGTCGTTCTGCGCGACGCGCCGCTCGGCACATATACCGGCTGGAACATCACCGCGAGCGGTTTCTTCGCGGGACGGATCTGCAGCTACGCCGCCGGCATGATTCCCTTCGCGACGACGCGCGCCGAGCGGCTGGAGAGCGGCGATCCGCGTCTTTCGTTAGAGGAGCGCTACAAGGATCACGCGGGGTACGTGCAGGCGGTGCGCAAGGCGGCCGATAACGCGGTCAGACGCGGTTTCCTCCTCCCCACGGATGCCGCGGCGCTCGTGGCGGCGGCGGACGCGAGCAACGTCCTGCGATGAGCACGTCCGCCGGCTGAACGGGGGGGCCGCTATTTTCGCGCGTACCCGCCGGCGGCGCTCCGCTTGCCGCCCTCGCGGTGCGCCTCGTCGGAGAGCGCGCACACACCGGTCGCGTCGATCCACCGATTATAGAAGTTGAATAGCGAACAGACTGTGATCGCGTACCAGATCTGCTCGTCGGTCCAGCCGGCGGCGTGCAGGGGCTCCATGTCCTCCGCCGAGATGCTCGGCGAATCGTGGTTCACCTTGTCGAGGAAATGCATCAGCAGCTTCTCCGCGTCGGTGAGTGAAGAGCTGTCGATGTCCTCGAGGACCTGCTTCACCAATTCCTCGCTTCCCAACAGAACCGCCGCGACCGCGGCGTGGGACTTCACTCAAAACGGGCAGTCGTTGCGGCCGCTCGTGCGCGCGGCAATGAGCTCGCGGAAGCCGGGACTGAGGGGCGCTTCCTCGCGCAGGATCTCCTGGGTGAAGCGCGCGAGGTGCTGCGTCGCCTGCGGCTTGAAGGCGAAGAGGTGCCAGATCTGCGGATACTCGCGCCCCGCCGAACGCGCCTGCTCGATGAGCGGCGTATACGGAGAGTCCGGCTTTGGATTGTTCTCGACGTCCGGCAAAAACATCTCGCGCATCTGAGTCTCGATGTGCAGATGGTGAATGAACGGTCCAACAGCAATATTGTGGCGTGACCGACGATCGCGAAGCCCCGTCCGCGCGAATCCCCTACGCCGTTTGCGTGTGTGTCGGCCTGGGGGGCCTCTTTTCCGGCGTGACGGGGCCGCTCCTCAGCGCGTTCATCCCCCCGCTGGTGCAGACCGCGTTAGGCGACCATCGCACGACGATCGGCGCGGTGATGGCGATCGACAACGTCTTGTTGTTGCTGCTCGTGCCATGGGCCGGCGCCGCATCCGACCGGGCGAGCGCCGCGGGGCGCGGGCGTCTTCCCGTGATTGTCGGCGCGCTCGTGCTGTCGGCGATCGGGATGGCGCTCTTCCCATGGGCGGCGCGATTCGGCATCGCGGGCGTCGTCGCGGCGATGATCGCACTCTACACGGGCATCAACGTTCAGCGCTCGCCGTTTCAGGCACTCGTCGCCGATGCGGTTCCGTCGCGCTTCCGATCGCTCGCGACGGGATCGGTCACCTTCCAGATGTGCGTCGGCGCGATCGTGTTTCTCATGCTCGGTCGCGCGCTGGGGATGCGAACGGCCTTTCTCATCGCGGCAGGCACGGTGCTGGTGATCGCCGTGGTGCTGCGCCTGGCGCTGCGCGAGCCGCCGCCGCACGGCGCGAGCGCCGTCGAGGCGAGCTTTCGTTCGTTGTGGCACGCCGCGCGAGATGCGATTCGCGGCGTCGTGCCCGGAATGCGAGCCATCTTCATCGCGTCGCTGTTGTTGCAGCTCACCTTTCAGAGCTTCACGACGTGGTTCGCGCTGCACGGCACGGAGCGGTGGGGTGTGAGGCCCGAGGACGTGACGATCGGCTTCATCGCCTGGGCGGTGGGCGGCGTGATCGGCGCGCTGCCCGCGGGACTGGTGGGCGTTCGATTCGGCCGGCGCAACGCGATGCTGTTCGGCTACGCGATCATGGCCGGATGTCTGCTGGCGCTCGACCGGGTGACGAGCGTGTCGCAGGCGACGCCGCTGCTCGCGCTCGCGTCGGCGGCGTGGACCTTTCCGATGGTCAATGCCTACCCGCTGTTCGTCGAACCGATTCCGCGCGAGCGGCGCGGAGTGCTCACCGCGCTCTTCCTGCTCTGCGCGGCACTCGGCGGCGGAATCGGCGATCCGATGAACGGCGCGCTGTTCGATTTCTTCGGCACGTATCGGCCGCTGTTTCTCATGATGGCGACGTACACCGCGCTCGCGTTCGTCGCGGTGCTGACCGTTCCGCGCGGTGCGGGTGAAGCGGCTCCGGTCCGCGACACCGCGGGTCGCCAGGTGCCGGGGATCATTTCAGGCGAGGGCGCCGTTTCCTGAAGCCCAGCCAGTCAGCTGGCGTCTTCGAAGGAAGAGGACGATCGTGGACAGTGTGAGGGGAACCACTTCGCTGGTCAGGTGCTTCCCACCGTCGAACATCACGTGGGTCGCCATTGCCCCGAGCATGACACAGATCAGGATGAGAGCGCCGAACGCGGCCGTTCGCCCGAGCAGCAGCAACACGACGCCCGACAGCTCCAGCACGCCGATCAGCACACGGAACCAGGTCGGATATCCCCAGTGGCGGAACGCCCTGGCCCAGCCGCTGTCGTCCGAAAACTTCGCCCACCCTTGCGGCGCGAATATCAGCACCAGCAGGATGACGGGTAGCCACGATCCAAAAACCTTCGCGACCTTCTTTACAGTTTCCCTCTGCATGGGAGCGGCTCCGGCGAGTGAAAGAGCCGCCACACTAGTAGGCAGGGAGAGATGCTGCATCGTACGAAAGGACTAATCCGTCGCCCGCAGTTCACTTTCGCCGGCTGTGTGGCAGCAGTTGCCGTGCTCCACGCAGTGTCGGCGCTATCGATGCCGGTCCCCGCACGCCGGCTCGACAACGTCGCCATCGCGGTGAGCCTCGCCATTCTGCTGGTGCACGCGGCCGTGTATTGGTTTGGGGATTCGTTGCGAGCGCGCGCCGGAGTGCCGGCGTACGCGGCGGTGCAGGCGGGCCTGCTCCTCGGCTTCGCGCTCGTCGCTCACCCAGGCGCGCTAATGCTCGGCCTCGTCATGCTCCTGACCGTCGAGACGCTGATGGTTGCGGGGCAGCGCTGGGGCGTCGTCCCGATCACCGCGGGGGCAATGGCGTTCTTCGTCATCGCGCAACTGGTGACCGGTGGCATTTATCAGGCGGCCGGCGCCGCTCTGGTGCTTGCGCTGACGGGAGCCATCGGGCACGCGGCGATCATTTTCGCGCGGCAGCGCGGTGCGGCAGCAGTGCCGGTCGTTGCCTCGTCACCGCTGTCGTCGCGTGAGACTCAAGTGCTGCGTGAGCTGGTGGCGGGAGCCCGTAACGCGGAGATTGCCGCGCGCCTCGGCATCTCGGAGCGCACCGTCAAGGCGCACCTTGCCAGCATCTATCTCAAGCTCGGGGTCGAAACTCGTGCGGCCGCCGTCGCGGCCGCGATGCAGCGACAACTCGTCTAGGCGGGCGTCGCGATCTACCTGAGCAGCGTCGTGACGCCACCGTCGAGTCGATACAGCGCGTCGATTTCGGCGTCGGTTAGCGCGCGCGAATACATGCTGAGCTCATCGTACAACCCGGTGTAGTTCACGCCGAGTCGGATCGTCGCGATCGCTGGCTCCATATTGAACGGCTCTTTGATTCCTTCGGCGCTTCCCGCGAGCTTGCCGTTGAGATAGAGCTTCGCCGTTCCGCCGGAATCGGTGCCGATCCTCGAAAACACGATGGCGACGTGCGTCCATTGTCCGCGCGCGAAGGGCGGTTCGTTGACGACGACGGTGCGCTGATTGAAGAACGGGTTCTGATCGGACGAGAGGCCGGCTTTGTTCCACGCCGCCGAATCGCCGAACACGCCGAGTCGGAAATGGCGCGGCTTGTCGTCGCGGGTGAAGTCGACCCAGATCGCCGCGTTGTTGTACGCCTTGTCCGTGATCTGCAGCGGGTCGGTGTAGCCGTCGAGATCCGCGTCAGGACTGACGCTCAGCCAGAAGGAGACGGTGCCGCTCCAATTCCGCGGACGATAGCCGGAGTTGACCGCCGCTCTATAGAACAGAGCCTGCGTGTTCTTTTTGCGGAACTGCAACGCGTCGCCGAACCGGCCCTGCCCTTTGGCGATGACGATGTCGGGGTTCGCCACATCGGCGACCGCGCCGTCGAGATTCTTATACGACGGCGCGCTGTAGATGAGGCGGTCGCCGTGCGCGTAGTCGGCGTCGAACCCGTGATCGAACGAGGCGAGGAAGCTCAGCGACGCGCGCAAGCTGTCGCGCAGCGCCGTGGCGGCGCGTTGCGCGCTCTGCGGCGTTGGGGCGTTCTGAGCCGCGACGGCGGCCGGCGTTCCCGGAACTGCGATCGTAGCGACCAGGGCTACAGCGACGAGACCGGCGTGGAGTTGGCGCATCGGAGGTCGAAGGTAAGTGTGGGCTGCAGGCGACACCACTTCATCATCGCATGTGCGCCGCCCACGTCAAGATCGCCTACAAGGCCGACTTTCGCTGGAGCTAGCGCTTGCGCCCTTCGACCGGCGTCAACTCCTGAAGCCGCGCGCGCGCCGCGGCGACGCGCGGCTGGAGCTCCGAGTCCGCGCCCTTCCACAGCTCGATGAAGTCACGGTAGAGAGGTACGGCGCGGTCGGTCTTCCCTTTTGCATCATATATCTTGGCGAGCGCCTCGGTGACGGGCGCCGGCACGTTTATGTCCGGCCCCTCACGAGTGCGACCTCCGTAAGGCGTCTTTAAATAACGCTCATATTCGGCGATTGCCGAGTCGGCCGTGCCGGCCGTCGCCCACACCCAAATGAGATACATCGATACGCCGCCAGGGTCGGCCGTCGCGGGCCCGTCGGGCTCTCGATCGCTCTTTCTGAAAAGCTCGACCGCGTCGTTCCAACGGTGTTCCTTCGTCGCGATGGAGGCGAGGGCTCCCTCGTAGCGCGAGTGCCATGCCCGTCTGACGGCGGTGTCGCGCACCTCGGACTCGAGGCGTCCGAGAATGGTCTTGGCCTTGTCGACTCGACCGCCGGCGGCGTAGGCCACGGCGAACAGCGAGTAAGGCAGCGGCCGGTCGCTCACCGGCGCCGCGTCGAGACGCATCTTCGCGATCGCGTCGTCGAGCGCCAAAAGCGCGTCACCCGCGGGCAGCCCCGCGAATGACCGTTCTATAACGTCCCTCGAGATGCGGAAAGCGGCCGGCGACATCCGCCCAGCCGTCGAATCCATCCCGGCAGCCTGGAGCGAGAGAGTGTGGGCCTCCGCAATGCGGCCAAGGCTGTAATCCAGCGGCACCAACCGGTTGATGGCGATGGTCGGCGTCCGGCGATCACCGGCCTTTCGTAACGAATCGAACCGCGCCCGCGCCCGATCGGTCCTTCCGATCTCGCGATCCATGTCGATATCCAATAGGACGAACGACGAGTTTCCGAGGAAGCGTGTCTTCGCCGCGGTCAATGCCGATTCGGCCGCGGCGAGCTTGCCACCGAGCACCAAGTCCCCGATGAGATTGAACGCATACAGCGCCGATCCGGGGGTACGCGCGACTGCTGCGCGAAAGAGTGTGTCGGAGCGCCCGAACTCGCGCCTCGACTCGTAGGCAAGGGCGAGATTGTTGATCGCTACCGCGCTGTCGCCGCGCGCCAGCATGCGCTCATATGCCTCGATCGCCTTTGCGCGGTTGCCGTGGGTCGAATTGGTGTGGTAAAAGCCCTGAATCCGATCGCGGTCGCGCTCATTCAACCGGCCACTGAGGGCCAAGGCTCGATCGAGCACGGAGTCACTCGCCGACACCGTGAACCCGCCACGATTCGACATCGCCACGGCCAGCTTGCGCCATCCTTCCGCGAAGTTCGAGTCGATCTGCACCGCCTCGCGAAGGCGGGTCACCGCCAGACCGAAGTCACGATCGACCTCGTTGGCGCGCGAGCCCTCGCTATACTTGCGGAGCGCCTCGAGCGATGGCGTCGTGGCGTAGACGAGAGGCTCGCTCGCCTGCACCTGTCGCAGCGACTCGCCGGCCTTCGCGCGGAGCTTACGAGAAAGCTCGTCCGCCACCGTAATGATCGCGTCGGCGCTCGAAGCGGACGCCCGGTACGAGACGAGCTCGCGCGCGGAATCGGCCGACACAAGACGCGCCGATACGATGTAGCTCGTACCCACCGGCGTGACATTTCCGTCCACGACCGCCTTCGCCCCCTCACGGATGGCGACCTGCCTCGCGCGGTCGAGCGTCACGAACACGCGAGGGTCCTGCTCCATCCGCTGGAGCGCCGCCGCCACGTCGGTCGGTGAGAGAATTGTAAACACGCGGGAGTCGGCGAGCCCGGCGCGGACGGCCTCGCTCACCACGCGTCCGAGCGCCGAATCCCCGTTGCTGGCCGAGAAATCCGCGATGACGACCTTGTTGTTCGCCGCGAGCTCACCGCTTGCGATGAGTGATGCGAACGGACCGATGCCCAACGCGCGCATTCCCATGAACGCGCCAATCATCGCGACGAACGCGGCGAGGGCGTACATGCCGCCGCGAGCGGTACGGTACCAACTCACGTGGGGCGCCACTCTGAGGGCGATCGTCGCCACGGTCCCGTGCGTGAGACTCGGCGTTCCGCCCGGCGTCAACGTTGGCGTTGCCGTCGCGGCTCGACGCACGACGCGCTGCACATACCCAGTCCACAAAACAACCGGCAGCCCGAGGGCCATGAGGACGAGCGAGCCGGGGAATACCCAATCTGGAAGCCCGATGCCGACAATCGCCGCCTTCGCCACCACAGCGACAACGACGAACGCCGCCGCATAAATTGCGAGCGCCTTCCGGAACATTCCCGGCCCGCCGAGCAGGATCGGCGCCATCGACTGCATTCCGCTGCCGCTCGTGATCGTGTCGAGTACGCGTGCAATGTCGCTCGCGTCGTGCGGGCGCTGCCCCGGATCTTTCGCAAGGCACCGCGTTATCAGATCGGCGAGGGGCGCCGGTGTGTCGAGGCGAAGTGTCGCGACCGGCTGCGGCATCTCGCTCATGTGCGCCGCGAGCATCCGCTGCGGCGTGCGGTTCGGAAAGACGACCTGCCCGCTGAGCAGCTCGTACCCCATCGCGCCAAGCGAATAAATGTCGGCGCGATGGTCGATGTCTGGGTCGCCTGCCGCTTGCTCCGGCGCCATGTACGCCGGCGTGCCGATCGACGTGCCGATCTGCGTGAGCGTCGCCCCTGCCCCACTCGCGGTGCGCGACGCGCTGATGGCTTTGGCGATACCGAAATCCGTGACGACCGCGGTGCCGCCGGAGAGTAGCACGTTGTCCGGTTTGATGTCGCGATGCACGACACCGCGCTGGTGTGCGTAGGCGAGCGCTTTGGCGACGTCGCGCAGCACACCGATCACCTCGGTGATCGCCAGCGGTCCTCGCGTGAGCCGCGCGCGGAGCGATTCACCCTCGACGAACGGCATCGTGTAATACGGCAGGCCGTTCGACTCGCCCGACGACAGCACCGGGACGATGTTCGCCTGCTGGAGCGCCGCGGCCGTTTGGATCTCGCGCTCGAATCGTTCGACGCTGATCCCCTGCGCCAGCTCGGGGGACAGCAGCTTGACGACGACTTTCCGTCGGAGCGCGGTCTCCTCGGCGACGAACACGCGCGACATGCCGCCGCCGCCAAGCTCGCGCTCGAGCGTGTACGCGTTGCCGAGGGTCGACTGCAACTGCTCGCGAATCTGCGAGGTCACGTCGGAAGGGGGCGGGCGTGGCGAGACGTGCGGAGCGATTCAAATGTACGGCCGCGACGGCCCGCGGCCAGGTCGCCTTCCCCCGGCACTTCCGCTCCAGTGAATGGGAGAGCCAACTTGATGGGCTCGCACTCCCCTCTCCTCCTCCGCCGAACCGGATCGTGTCGAACGACGACGTTCTCACGCGATTGAC
>DATMHK010000040.1:0-14791 GCA_035554995.1 Gemmatimonadaceae bacterium | reverse complement strand
CACGCTCCATTCGTCGCGATGGCGACCGACGAGCTGCAGCCCCACGGGTAATCCCCCGGCCGTGAACCCGGCGGGCACCGAGATCGCCGGGTTCGCCATGAGCGTCACATACCAGCACGAGCGCATCCAGTCGATGTAGGTGGGCATCGGAACGCTGTTGATCGACGTTGGATAAGGCGTGTTCACGTCGAACGGCGCGACCTGCGTCACGGGAAGCACGAAGTAATCGTAACGCTGGAAGAACCGCGCACTGTCGGCGTACATGCGAGACTGTCGCTCCATCGCATGCGCGACGCCGGCGGCGCTCTGCCGCTCCGCTTCGGCGATCTCCCACTTGATCGTGTCCTTCACCCACTCGGGCTTCTGCCGCGCCAGCGCGGCGTAGCTCGAGTGATATGACAAGTGTCGGAGCGTGGCAAACGCTTCGTCGACGCCGGCGAAATCCGGCTCGGCTTCCTCGACGATGCAGCCGAGCGACTCGAACACGGCGCGATTCGCGTCAATGACGCGGCGAATCTCCGGCTCGACCGGCACACCGCCGAGATTCCGCCACCAAGCAACGCGCGCACCCTTCACGTTCGAGTCGAGCACGGCGGCAAACCGCGCCGGATCGTCGGAGAGCGAGAGCGGACTCGCCGCGTTGGCTCCGGCGATGACGCTGAGAAACAGGGCTGCGTCCGCGACGCTGCGCGCCATCGGCCCGCTCGTCGAGAGCGGCGACCAGGTGGATGAATCCGACGGCACGCGGCCCGGCGTAGGGCGGAAACCGACGACGTTGCAGAACGCCGCCGGATTGCGGAGCGATCCGCCTGTATCGCTGCCTGTGGCGATCGGCGACATACCACAGGCGAGCGCCACCGCGGCGCCACCGCTGCTGCCGCCGCACGTTTTGCCGACGTCATACGGATTTCGCGTCGGGCCGAACAGCGTGTTGAAGGTCTGCGAGCCCGCGCCGAACTCGGGCGTGTTCGTCTTGCCGAGCGTAACAGCGCCGGCGCGCTTCACGCGCGCGACGATCAGCGCGTCGGTCTTCGGAACGTTGTCCTTGAAGAACGGCGAGCCGTGCGTCGTGCGAATCCCCGCCGTGTCGATCAGGTCCTTGTGCAGCACGGGAAGTCCGTGCAGCGGCCCGAGTCTCTCGCCGCGAGCCTGGGCTTCATCGGCTCGCGCGGCGTCGGCCCGCGCCTGTTCGGCGACGACCGTGATGACCGCATTGACCTTGGGATTCGCCTGCTCGATTCGGGCGAGGTTCGCCGCTACGAGCTCTCGAGTCGAGAGCTCCTTGCGTCGAATGCGCGATGCGAGCTCGACGGCGCTCAGGTAGCAGAGGTCGTCCGCCGGCGTGGCCGTGGAAGGCACAGGCGGGAGTGCGGCGCCCATTGCCGCCGCGCCAACGATCTTGCTGAAATCCCTGCGGGTCATGTCGGACATGCGGCGAAGATGCCTCGACCCGAGCATCGAGGCTAGGTGCCGCGGCTAGCGCCCCGCTCGCGCGTGCTCGTGCTCGTAAGTGCCGATGAGCTCGGCCTGCTCCAGCACATGCCCGCTCATTGCGCGCTCGAGGTCCGCTTTCGTCGGCTCGCCGAGGTCGTCGAGCTCGGTGTCGAGCGCGTAGAGCTTGAAGAAGTATCGATGGCGTCCTTTCGGCGGGCATGGACCGGTGTAGCCGGGCTGCCCGCGATCGTTGAGGCCTTCGCGATAACCATCCTCATCGAGACTCGTCGCCGACTTTGGAATGCCGTACACGACCCAGTGCACGAAGGTGCGCTTCGGGGCGGCCGGGTCGGGTGCGTCCGGATCGTCGGCGATGAGGGCGAACGCGCGAGTACCGCCTGGAGCGCCGGTCCAGGCGAGCGGGGGTGCGATGCCGCGACCATCGCACGTGTGAACGACGGGAATCGCGCCGTTGGCGTCGAAAGCGGTTGAGCTCAGTGTAAGGGCCATCGTGGCCTCCAGTTTTTCGTGCGCCAACAACGCGCCGCATCTACAGTGCCGCGTTCGCCGCTCGTTGGCCGGAAAACGGCATGACGTGTGCGCGCCAACCGGCCATGTGGCCGCGGTTTCATGATCGTCGCGAAGCCGGCGTGCGTCTCGCCCAGCGACTGCGGGGCTACGCGAATCGCGCCGATGTCATCGTGCTGGCGCTTCCTCGTGGCGGCGTTCCCGTCGCCTCGGAGGTCGCCGACGAGCTTCGCGTACCGCTCGATGTGCTCGTCGTTCGCAAGCTGGGCGTTCCAGGTCAGGAAGAACTGGCAATGGGCGCGCTTGCCAGCGGCGGGACGCGCGTGCTCGACGACGAATTGATCCGGATGGCTTCCGTTGACGCGAACGACGTCGAGCGCGCGACAGCGATGGCAGCTGACGAGTTGTCGCGGCAAGAAGCGCGATATCGCGGCGATCGCCGCTTTCCCGACATCCGCGACAAGACCGTCATTATCGTCGACGACGGGCTCGCCACCGGCTCGACGATGCGCGCCGCGGTTCAGGCGCTACGCGCCCAGCGTCCCATGGCAATCGTCGTCGCGGTACCGGTCGGCGCGCGGGAGACGTGCGATGCCTTGCGTGCTGTCGCCGACGATGTCGTGTGCGTCGAGACTCCCGATCCGTTTCGAGCCGTCGGTCTCTGGTACGAGGACTTCTCGCAGACCACCGACGAGGAAGTGCATGTCCTGCTCGATCGCGCGCGGCACGCCGCGCCTGTTACATAAACCCTCACATAGAGCTGTTGCGAAGGAGGAAGATCATGGCCGGGAATGGTAAGCGTGGCGCTCGATCGAATCGCTCACCCGCGGACCCTCGCGAAAGCGGCCGACCTGGTGGCGGCGCGGGCCGCCGCGATGAAGTCGGACCGACGGGCGTGTATCCGATGTCGGGCGGGATTCCGCGCGGAAAGCATCTCGAAATTCGAACGCCAGCCGCGTGGGGTCAGGGTGACCGCGGCGCGGAGGGATACTACGACTCCGGCGGCTCAGAGCTTGTATGGCGCGACGGGCAGCTCCTCGGTGGGTTGACGGCGGGTCCTGACGGTGAGCCGACGATCGACATTCACGGCGGCGACCTGCCACCGTCTGCGCGCGAGCGCGGTTTGCCGGAAGCAATCGGGTTTTCCCGTCCGCGGAATTACCAGTTCGCCGGAATCGCGAGCGAGCATCGGCGTGGACGCTTCTTCGGACGCGGACCGAAAGGTTATCGTCGCTCGAGCGAGCGCATTCGCGAAGAGATCAGCGATCGCCTGATGACACATCCGGACATCGATGCGTCGGACATCGAGGTTCGCGTCGGTGACGGCGTCGTGACACTCACGGGAACCGTCGAGGATCGCCACGAGAAGCGTCTCGCCGAATACATCGCCGAGGATGCACTCGGCGTCGATGACGTGGACAACCAGCTGAAGGTGCGACACGGCTTCTGGGCGACGCTAAGCGGCGAGAAAGCGGACGACGCCGAAGGTGTAGAACGTTCTGCCGAGCGAAGACGTAAATAAGTTGGCAGTTTGCGCCACTTTCCGTGAATCGTCATTGGTGAGTCCGTATGTCCGGCGCCGACGTGCCGGACAGCGACGCCGCTGACTTCCGCGCGTCAATGCATCGCTCGACCGAGCGAACCATTGGATGACGATCGGTGTCACAGGTTGCGTGTCAGCCGGTCCTCCACCCCATCGAGTCCGCTCTAATGCTTCGAGCTTTTCTTGTCGCCGCTTCCGTCACTCTTGCGTCCATAGGCCACGAGGTCGCAGCGCAACAGGCTCCGCCGCCTCGTCCCGTGGGCGGCCCCGGTGAAATCCGAGGGAAGCTGATCGACTCGGCGACCGGCCGCGCCGTGACGACCGGATCAATCGCCGTGCGGCGCGCCGGCGATTCATTGTTCGTGAGCGGCGCGCTGCCGAAGGAAGACGGCTCGTTCCGCGTCGACGGACTCCGGCCGGGCCGTTACTCGGTGCGCATCCGCGCGATTGGTTTCGCGCCGCTCGTTCGCAACGACATCGCCGTCACGCCCGATCGTCCGCTGGTCGATCTCGGCGCGGTTGGTCTCCACGTGGTGGCCGCGAAGCTCGAGGCGACGCAAACGGTCGCCGAGCGCGAAGACGTCGTGCTGGCGCCGGATCGAACGAATTACAACGTCAAGAACATGCCGGTGGCGAGCGGCGGTACCGCCGTCGACGTCCTCCGTAACATCCCGCTGGTCGAAGTGGACGGCTCGAACAACGTCAGTCTGCGCGGCAACGCGAACGTCGTCATTCAAATCAACGGCCGATCCACGCCGCTCAAGGGCGATCAGCTCGGCGCGTTCCTCGCGCAGCTCCCGGCGGGCACGGTCAAGAACGTGGAAGTCGCAACGAATCCGTCGGCGAAAGACGATCCCGAAGGCACGGCCGGCATCATCAACATCGTGCTCAACCAGGAAGCGCAGCTCGGATTGAGCGGCGGCGTGAATGTCGGGACGGCGTCGACCGGAATGGTCAACGCCGGCGGAAACATCGGCAAACAGCAGGGCAAGCTGATCGTGTTCGGCTCGGCGAACGTCTACCAGGACCGCCGCGCGACCTCGGGCATCATCTCGCGCACGAACCTCGTCGTCCCGGTTCCGGCGTTTACCGAGACGCACCTGGACGGCCGACAGTCGCCGGTCTCGGGCGGCGGGACGCTGCGCTCCGAATACCGGTTCACGACGCGGAACACGCTTTCGTTCGACGGCTTTTTCTACGGCGGCCGATTCGGCGGCAACCAGTCGTCGGCCTACACGGACCTCGATGAAGGGCGCGAGGTGATCGGCGTCTTCGACCAGCGTTCGTCGCAAATCTCGCGAAACATCTCGCAGGATTACGACGTGGCGTTCCGCCGCACGACCGAGAAGAACCAGCCGTTGTTCGCGACCGAGTTCGAGTACTCGAATACCCATGGTCGGAACGACATGGACCTCTCGGGTACGGTGGTCCGCTCGGACGCGTCCACTCCGTCGGCGATCCCGACTGAGCACGATCACATGGAAGGCCGGTATCCGTACTTCAACTGGAAGGCGGATTACACGGGGCAATTCGGAGCGAACGTCAAGCTCGAGACGGGACTCAAGGCGATGCGTCGCACGACGTCGAACGACTTCGACGCGTCATACCTGAACTCGTCGACAGGTCTCTTCGAGTCGGATGCCCGACGCCGCTCGGGATATGACTACCACGAGGACATCGGCGCCGGCTACGCGATGCTCTCGGCCAAGCTCGACAAGGTGCAGACCCAGACCGGGCTTCGCCTCGAGGACGCGGCGACGTATCTCGATCTCACGACGGTGGGCCAGCAGTACGATCGCCGCTACGCGAGCGCGTATCCGAGCGCGATCGTCTCGTACAACTTCACTCCGATGCGGTCGGCTCGGATCAGCTATTCACGGCGCGTGAGTCGGCCGAATCCGTTTCAGCTGAGCCCCATCGAGACGCGCATGGACACGCGCAACGTGTTCCGCGGCAACCCCGCGCTTCGCGCCGAGTACACGGACGCGATCGAAGGCGGCTATCAGGAGGCGCGCTCGTGGGGCTCGATCCAGCTGAGTCCCTATCTGCGCAGCACCTCTCACGCGGTGCGCAACATCCAGTTCGTCGACTCGACCGGTGTGTCGGTGAGCACGTTCGACAACGTCGCGAGCACGCTCACGCTCGGAACGGATCTGAACATCAACGCCCATAAGGGCCCGTTGCAGCTCGGCGGCGGCGGGAGCTTGTATCACTACAAGAGCGACGCATCGAATCTCTCGGGCAACCTCTCGGCGCGCGCGATGGTCTGGTCGGCTCGCACGAACGCGACGTGGAAGTTCTCGCCCAAGGCCGACGCGCAGTTGTTCGCGTTCTATCGCGCGCCGTTCGCGACCGAAGGTGGATCGCAGATCGCGTCCGTGTCGATGAACCTCGCCGGGCGATACAAGGTCTGGGGCGAGCAGGGAAACATCTCCCTGCGTGTGTCCGATCCGTTCAAGCTGCAGAAGTTCGGATATCGCACCGCGAACGGGACCGTCGTCGAATACAGCGAGCGCTTCTTCGGTTCGCGCGCGGTGTTCCTCACGATCACGCGGAACTTCGGCCAGGCGCTCAAGCTGCAGCCGAAGCAGCAGGATCCCGACGCGCAGCCGCAAACGGGACAGCCGCCGGCGTGATCACGCGGCCGTCGCCGTAGCGCGTGGGACCTTCGGCGCAGGCCCGCTTGCTCGCTTCTCCACACCAATCGGTGCACTTCTTGTCTGACCGCCTGTAGGCCGCGACACCCGACAGAACGTCGGTGACCTGTCGCGCGGCCCAACAGGAGGTACGATGCATGTTTCAGTAGGACGGCTCTGCGCATCGCTGAGCACGGCCGTCGCGCTCGCGTCGTTGGCTGCGTGCGAAAGCGATGGCCTCAACAATCTCGTCGTCACGCCGCTGACGAATCCGACGTTCGTCCAAAGGAATCTCGTCGCCGACATCCTGTCGTACGGCGCCGTCACCATCGATGCGAATCTCGTCAATCCATGGGGACTGGCATTCGGTCCGGACGGCGCGCTGTGGGTGGCGAATAACGGAACTGGAACCGCGACGTTCTACGGGCAGAGCGGCGCGAAGCTGCAACCGACCATCACCGTGCCGTCCGCCATCGCCGACGAACCCGGGGTTCCGACCGGCATGATCTATAACGCGTCGCCGGACTTCGTCATTCCCGGCACCGGCTCCGGACCCGCTCAAGGCGCCGCGCTGATGATTCTCGCCGGCGAAGACGGCACCATCTCGGCGTGGAATCACAACACCGGATCGGCGGCGGTCCTCGTCGCCGACCGATCGGCGGACGGCGCGGTGTACAAGGGCATCGCGATGGGCCTGAACGGCGACGCGCTGTTCCTCTATCTGACGAACTTCAAGGGAAACAACATCGACGTCTTCGACGTCGGATTCCACTTCGTCACCAGCTTCACCGATCCGACGATTCCCGCCGGCTATGCGCCGTTCGGCATCCAGAACATCGACAACAAGCTGTACGTGACGTACGCGAAACAGCTGGGACCGGACAACGAGGATGACCAGGCGGGCGTCGGCAATGGATTCGTCGACGTGTTCACACCCGCGGGCAAGCTGGAACGTCGCTTCGCGTCGCGCGGCGCGCTCAATTCGCCGTGGGGAATTGCCGTCGCTCCGGCAGGCTTCGGCCGATTGGGCGGCAATATTCTGATCGGCAATTTTGGCGACGGCACCATCGGCGCCTACGATCCGACCACGGGCTTCCTCATCGCGACGCTGCGCTCGCCGAACGGCGCGCCGGTGACGATTCCCGGACTTTGGGCGCTGGGCATTCCCGCCGGTTCATCGACGTTGTTCTTCACGTCGGGCCCGAACGACGAGACTCACGGATTGGTTGGAACGTTGACGGCACGGTAGTCGAAATTCCGGCAAACGGGTGTGCGGCCGATCGTCGCACACTCGCGCAAGTCGTGCGTGCGCAGTACGACGCGATCGAGCTACGGTCGCGTCGACGGCACGGTCACGCGCGCGCTGTCGTTCGTGAAGCGTGGTGTTTTGGGGCAGGTCATGCCCCAACCCTTTTCATCGACGTTGTTGCCGCCGCGTCCTCCACCACCGGCACCACGACCGCCGCCCGCTCCGCCGAGCTGAATTGCTCCGCGCCCGGTCGGCGCGCCGCGCCCGCCGCCGAAGCCGCCGCCGCCACGACCCGCCGAGAGATCGGCCCGCTCGCGCGTGATGAACGCGGGGTCCTCCGACGCGAGATACGCGAGCATGGCAACGATCGTCGCGTTTCCTTTGAGATCGTCGAACACGATCTTGTCGAAGCTGTCGCGGTTCGTGTGATGGGTGTACGTGCCGTAGTCCCAGCTGAGTGAGCTGAGCCCGAACACCGGTGCGCCGTAGCAGTTGAACGACGCGTTGTCGGTGCCGCCCGTCGCCGGCGCGCCGACACCGTTGTACCGAATCTGCGTCTGGAGCTCGCTCGGCAGCTTGGACAGCCACTGCTGCATGTGCTCGCCGCCGTTCGGCAAACCAACCCCTGAGGTGCTCTGAATTCGTCCGGTGCCGTTGTCCTGGTTGAATCCGGCCTGAATCGCCCGCACGATCTCCGGATGATCGTAGGCGTACGCGCGCGAACCGTTGAGCCCCTGCTCTTCGCCGGGCCAGTGGCCGACCATGATCGTGCGTTTCGGATTTGGATACGCAAGCTTCAGGATGCGCATTGCCTCCATCATCGTGATCGTGCCGGTGCCATTGTCGGTCGCGCCCTGGGAGCCATCCCACGAATCGAAGTGCGCCGAGAGGAGGATGTACTCGTTCGGCTTCTCGCTGCCCTTGATCGTACCGAGCGTATTGTAGACGGGGACTTCGCCGAGCGACTGGCTCGTCGCGTTGACGCGAATTTCCGGATGCTGATTCTTGTCGGTGAGGCGATAGAGCAGGCCGTAGTCCTCACAGCTCATCGCGATCGCCGGCGTCGTCTTGTTCTTGGTGTCGTAGACCGTGTAGGTCCCCCACGCCTCCGACGTCGCGTTGGCGAAGTTCGAGACGATCACGCCCGCCGCGCCGGCCTTCTCGAGGCGAAGACCCAGGTTGCCCGTCGGATTCCCGGCGCTCACCGGATATCCGGTGTTTCGGATCCGCGTCGTCCAGTCGGCGACGAGCCTGACGATCGTCGTGTCCATGCGTGCTTTCGACGCGGGCGTCGCCATCGCCGTCCACTCCTCCTCCGGCCGGCACGTGGGATACGCCGCGGAGATGAGCACGAACTTTCCTTTCGCGTTCGGCAGCCATTTCACGAACGCGTTGCTGTCGGCGACCATCGGCAGGATGACGGTCGTCGCCGCGACGTCCTTTCCTCCCGTGCCCGGACTGTAGCCTTCCATCACCGCTTCGAGCGACCGCGTGAACGGCTTCACCAGATCGACGTGGCTCGGCCCGCGAACCCAGCCGCGCCACGTTCCATATTGTTCGCGCCGTCCGTCGATGCCCCATGACTTGTACATCCGCATGACCCAGTCGCTCGCGTTCGTCCCGTTCGGCGTGCCGGTGAGGCGGGGGCCGATGGAATCGAACAGCACCTGCGCGAGATCCCAGGTGTGCGAGCTGTCCATTCCGAGCGCCCATATTCGGCGCAGCACGGGGTCGGTGATCCCGGTTTGCGCACGCGACGGAACGGCGCTCGCGAGAAGCGCGGCGGCGACGATCGGAGCTCGACGGCTGTACATGGCGGCGTCCTGAAGGAAGGGGCGCCTGAAGCTATTCCTTGAATCAGTCTCGCGCGACCTCGAGTCGGCGGCCCGCGTCTCGCCAAATCGACCAGGTCGTCAGCGATCGAATCGAAACAGATCGGCGTTGTCGTTGCGCCGCCCGCGAAGGGCGTCGCGAACAATCTCGGCCGCGAGCACCGCGTAAGTAATTCCGTTTCCGCCGTAGCACAGCGCGAAGAAGCTGCTTGGCCACCGTGGGTGAGCGCCAATGTAGCCGAGGCCGTCCTTCGTCTCGCCGAACGTTCCCGTCCAGGCGAATGCCGGGCGAAAATCAGTGTCGGGAAAGAGCGACTTCACGCGGCGCGCAAGCTTCTCCGTTTTGGCCGCGAGCAGACGGTCGCGGCGCTTCGCATCGCGAAACGGTTCGTCCTCGCCTCCGACGACCACGCGATGATCGGATGTCGTTCGCAAATACAAATACGGGCGGGCGCGCTCCCAGATGAGACACTCGTCTTCACCCCATAGCTCGAGGGGCGACAGCGGCTCGCTGGCGACCGCGTAGGTACTGGCGAGTTTTGCGACAGGCTCGTCGAAGAAGCCGTGCGTTTCGTATCCCGTGGCGAACACGAGATGCCGCGCGCGGATGACGCACTGATTCGCCGTAACGAGTTTGACGCCGTGGTCTGAAGCGTCGACGTCGACGACCGCCGTTCGATCGAAGACACGAAGCCCTCGAGCCGCGCCGCAGCGAAGCAGAGCGTGCGCGAAGGCATAGGTGTCCACCTGCGCGGCGTCATAGGAGAGCAGCGCCGCCGAGCGGCGAAACGGGAAGCGGGCGCACAGGTCGCTCTCCGATAAGAAGTCGACTTCAATGCCGATCTCGCGTCGGAGATCGCACTCGGCGCGGAGCTTTTCCCGATCTTCCGGCTTCGAGGCGAGATACAGGCTCCGCTTTCTCTCGAAGCCGACGTCCACCGCCACAACGCGCGCCAGCTGTTGGAGTTTTCCGACGGCATCGCGGCATGCGAGGTACGCGCGTGCCGCGCACTCGCGCCCGCGCATCGCCATGAGGTCCGTGAGTGGAACATCGATCTCGTACTGGAGAAGCCCCGTCGAAGCGGCTGTGCTTCCCCATGCGACTTCGCGACGGTCGACGACGACGGTATCGAGCCCCGCGTCGATCAGCTCGTGCGCTATCATCGCTCCCGTGATTCCCGCGCCGAGCACGACCGCGTCGCAACGAATGTCGACGTCGAGCATCGGATAGGCCGCTGGGAGACCGTCCCTGATGGGCCAGAACGGATAACCGGACGTCAGGTCCATCCAACGGGCTCGATCAAATTGCGTTCCGCCCGGTCCGCTGATTGCAGTGTGGTCGGACCCGGCTCGAGGAAGCAGAATGATCGAACAATCACTTTGGCGCGCGCGGGCGTTGCCCGCGCTTCCAGATCACAAAACACTTCCGAATGAAGTGGACGTCGTCGTGATTGGCGCCGGCATCACCGGTCTCACGACGGCGTACCTGCTCAAGAAGTCCGGCAAACGCGTCGCGGTGTTCGATCGCGAACGAATCGGCAGTGGTGAAAGCGGCAATACGTCGGCGCATCTCACATGCGTGACCGACGAGCGAATCACCGCGCTCGCGAAACAGTTCGGCGAAGGCGGGGCGAGGCTCGCCTGGGAGGCCGGCACGACGGCGATCGATCTGATCGAATCGAATGCGTCCGAGGGCCGGATCGCGTGCCGGTTTCGCCGTGTGCCCGGCTATCTGTGCGCGCCATTTTTCGACGATGCGAAACTTCGCGAGGAAACGGAAGCAATCCGCGCCGACGCGGAGCTCGCGGCCCGTCTCGGGTTCCCGGTCACGTTTGCCGATAGCGGACCTCTCACCGGCAAACCGGCACTCGCCATCGCCGACCAGGCAATCTTTCATCCGCTCGAGTATATCGCCGGACTCGCCCTGGCCATCGACGGCGACGGATCGTTCGTTCGAGAGCATTGCGAAGTCGGAGACGTGATCCAGGATCCGTTGGCGGTCGTCGTGGACGGAAACAACATCGCGTGTGCCGACATCGTCGTCGCCACGCACGTCCCGGTCGTCGGTATTCGCAACCTCGTCGGCGCGACGCTGTTTCAGACGAAGCTCTATCCATACTCCTCGTACATCCTCGGCGCGCGACTCCCCGCGGGATCGATCGCGCCCGGGTTGTACGACGACACCACCGACCCGTACTTCTATTTGCGCGTGCACGAAGACGCCGACGGACTGTACGCTGTCTTCGGCGGCGAAGATCACAAGACCGGTCAGCAGACCGACACGGAAAAGTGCTACGCCCGACTCGAGGACGCGTTGCGCCGACTGCTTCCCGAGGCACGCGTCGAACGACGCTGGTCGGGACAGGTGATCGAGACGAGCGACGGCCTGCCGTTCATCGGAGAAGTCGCCGACCATCAATACGCCGCGACAGGCTATGCCGGGAACGGACTGACCTTCGGCACGGCGGCCGGGATGATCATCCACGACGCGATCATGGGAGCGCGCAATCCGTGGCGCGAGCTGTTCGATCCGCGGCGCAAAGCAGCATCAACCTCCGCGCTGCGCACGATGATCGAGGAGAACGTGGACTATCCGCTGCACTACGTCGCGGATCGTCTGCGCCAGAGCAAGAGCCTCGGCATCGAGAACGTTCCGCGAGGCGAAGGCCGAGTCGTCGTCGCCGACGGAAAGCGTGTCGCGGTGCATCGCAAGGACGACGGAAGCGTGGTGAAGGTGAGCGCTGTCTGCACGCACATGGGTTGCCTGGTGCGATGGAACAACGCCGAACGGACGTGGGACTGCCCATGTCACGGTTCGCGCTTCACTCCCGACGGGCTGGTCCTCGGCGGACCGGCCGAGTCGCCGCTCGAACCGATGTGACGGAGCTCGGCCCTCGATTTTCCGCGACGCGCGACCGCAAGTAAGTGGGCGCTCACGCCAGCAGCGACGGTTCGCTTTCCGTCGCCGCCAAAGCGCCGCGTCCGCGGTTTCGTCCGCGAGCGATGGGTTCGGCCGCGCCGATACCGCGCGAAAGGCGGTCCTGTTCGAAGCCTTTCGCGTAGTAGCGGGCGATCGGCTCTCGTTCACTCACGCGATGATTTTCGATCGCGCCCGTAAGGATCGCCGGCGAGCGATTCGGTGTGCATCGCGCAGCGCCACTCACCATCGCGTCGCACCCAAACCGTTGCGTCGTTCGCCTTGATCGGCAGCGTCTTACCGTCGACCACGACGCGCTCATCGACCGTGTAAGCCACGATCGCCACGTCGTCCCCAATGAACCGGACGCGCGTCGACTTCTCATCGAAGTTGAACTGCTCGAGCTCCCACTGCCCTTCGGCGGTGAGCTTCGCCATCGTCGGCCGATCGACCGACGAGACGCCCTGCGCGCCGACGACGACGCAACCGTCGTCCGTCAGCTGCGATGCTTCTCTCGGATCTTTCGCCTTCATCGCGTTCCAGAAGCGCGTTTCGAGATCGACGATTTCGCGTTCGCGAGTTTCCGTCGTAGTCGCCATGGCTCCCTCTTCGTAGGACGTGGAAGCTGGTGGCTGCTGCACGTGGCGGACCACGAGCGCGCGTGAGACGCGGTTTTACTCTGCTTGTGGCCGCCTGTCCGTCGCGGGTCGCTGAGCGATCCTCAGGTCTTGTCGAGCGTCGTGTGCTTCACGACGCGCCACGAACTGTCTTTCCGAACGGCAAACCAGGCCAGATGGACTTCGTTGATCATGTCGTCGGAGCTCCGGTTCGCATAACGGGCCTCGACGACCGCGGTGTCTCGCGCGAGCACCGGCATCGACAGGACGATCACCGGACGATCCTTCGTTGCGACGCACCCCGGCGTACCGACCGGACATGTGAATGCCATTTTGCCGAGATCCAGCCGCGGATGTCGCGGGCTGATGGCTCGTGAGAGCTCGCCCTCCGACCAAACAGTAGAGACTTGCTTCCGGCCCGCCCCCAGGGTCGAGCGCGTAGGCAGAATGCGAGGGTCGATCGCGAAAGCATCCGTCTGTCCGACGACGCTGTCCACCGCGCGAACCACCGCGCCAAGCACCGGCGCGACGTCCGCGGGCGGCACGGGCTTCGCCGAGCTGCACGCGACCGCGACGACCGCGCATGCAATGATCGGCAACAACGATCTCTGGTAAGCGTTCGACATTCGAGTCATCGGTGCGAAGGCGCGTTCCGGCTCACTCGCCCGAGCGCATACAGATGTCCTGAAGCGATGAGAGCTTCTCGCGCGCCGCGGTGATTCCCGAGCGCACCTGTCCGCCACCCTGATAGCCGTCGCCAACCTCACGCATGCGCCGCTCGGCAAGATCCAGCGATGCGGATACCGCGGGTATGCGCCGACAGCCGGTGGCGCGCTGTTCTCGCATCGCGGCATCGACGGTGCGCGACATCGCCGGCGTGCCCACGAGCGCGCCAATCTCCGACGATCGCGTCTCGGCGGCATACACAATCAGCGTCGCCGTGAGAAACTTCGTCGACGGAGTCGAAAGCACCGAATCGACGCGTGACGCGCTCGCAATCGCCGAGTCCCAGGCATAGGCGCTTCCGTACAATGCGGCGTGGCGAAGCATCGCGCTCACGAGCAGCTCGACCGACGGGAGAATGGCGCTGCGCGTCGCGCCGGCCGCGAACGCGCGCCGGGATGTTGCGACGACGCTATCCGCGAGACCGAGCGTGCCGAAATTGCCGACGAGACTCGGGTAGGCGGCGAGATAACGCGGGTTCTGGCGAATCAACCCGCGCGCTTCATTGATCGCCGCCCAGAGCTGGCTCGCCTGGCGAACTACGTTGTACTCCGTCCGCATGGCCGCCGTCGCGTCGTGTCGCGAAGCTGTTCGCGCAAGAATGCGGAGCAGCGAAGCCGTGTCGCCGCGCTGACGCGCCGCGCCCAGTGCGAGGCGTACGACTTGGAGTGCCGGTTGCGAATCGAGCGCGACGAGTCGGTCGTACGCGCGCGTGACTTCCGCATAGCGATGCGCGCGCGCGAGCAGCACGACCTCGGCGGCGGCGAGCTCGCGCGTCGCAGGCCCGCGTCGCCGGACTTCGCCGGCCAGAACGAGAGCGCGGGCCACGGTCGAATCGGTGACGCCGGTCGCAACGCCGGCCAATGCGCTGAACACACAGGCGGGCGGCAATTGGGTCGACGGGTTCGACGCGAACGCACGGTGCGCCTCATTGATATCGTCGGACACGATCGACGCGCCGTCGGATGGACCGGGGCATGAAAGCCACGCCGGCGCAGCCGGCGCGGCGGCCGGAGCCGGAGCGGAAGCAGACGTCGGCTTCGACCCGCAGCCGCTTAGACCGGCGACTACCGCCGCGGCCATTACGCGGCGGAGGAGCGCAGTGAGCGTGAGTGGCGCGGGCGACGACGCCACGGCAATGCGGTAGAGGGACATGGAAGGAGGGGAGGGCTTTTGCGGCAGTCCGAAGTCTAGTTGTCGGTAAGGCATCGGGGGATCGGGCGGGATGCCTGTCTTTTGCACAGCCCTCCCTCAGACGTAGGTTCCACCGCCAGCGCAACGAGGAGCGGACACGTGGCGATCTCTGAGTTTC
>DATMHK010000039.1:0-58116 GCA_035554995.1 Gemmatimonadaceae bacterium | reverse complement strand
GTCTCGGCGAAGCACGACGAATGGCACCGCGGCGGACTGGACTGAGCTGGCGAGCATTCCCTCGACGGCGCTCTCGCTCCCGCGTCCCGAGCAGACCATGATCACGCGGCCGACCTGCTCCGGCGAAAGCAACGCCCGTTCGAGAGCGGCGATGCAGAAACCTTCCGTCGCGACGACGGTGATGTTCCGCACGCCCAAGCCCTCGAGGAGCGCGCTGAGCCAGGCCTCGACTTCCAATTCGTCCGCCGGCGGATCGGGCACGATCAACCGGCGTCCGTCTCCGATCATGGCCGCGAGCTCCGGCCAAAACGGCGCGCCTCCCGTCGGCGATGCGGGCTGGAGCAGCAGCACGGCCGGTCCCGCTCCCGAACGACGGTAACGGACCACGCGATCATGGGCGCGAACTTCGGCCCAGCCGCTGAGCTCCTTTTGTTTGGCGTCGATCAGCAGGTCGGTCATGGGCGGGATTTTAGACCCCACCGCTTACTGGGTGCTTACCGGGCGGTGGCCGCGCCTGTAAGTGCCCGCGAATCGGCCGGTTCACCGCATTAGGCGACAGGTAAGCGGTGCTCGCGACATTCCCCGCGCAACGAGAAACCATTCACGCGAGGAACCTCACCATGAGTCGCATCCACCCAGTGCTTCTCCTCACCGTCGCCGGCGTCATCGCCTCGCCGACAGAGATCCTGCAGGCACAGAACAACCGCCTCGCCGACGCCTCGGCGGGCGCACCCCGCTACGTCGCTCCGGCGGCAGTTCGTTACGGCGAGGCGGTGAAGCTCGGCAACGGCCACGCACGCGCATACGTGATCGCCGACAAGTCTGGCGCGCCCCGCGAGCTCGGCGTCGCATTCGACGAAGCCGCACTCGATGGACTTCCCGCGGCGGGAACTGGACATCACGACGGGCACATGATGACGCACGAATACATCCTCAGTCTGCCCGCCGGCAACAAGACGCCGTTCACCTTCCTCGAGATGAACTGGAACCCGATGGGCCACGAGCCCGAGGGCGTCTATCAGGACGTGCCGCATTTCGACTTCCACTTCTACACGATCTCGAAAGCGGCGCGCGATTCGATCGTCCCGACGAATCCGGAGTTCGAGAAGAAAGGCGGCAATCTTCCGCCGGCCGAATTCGTGCCGCCGTTCAACGCCGCGCTCGGACCGCCGGGCGTGGAGCCCGCGAAGCTCGTCGTCCCGATGATGGGGCTGCACTGGGTCGACCTTCGTTCGGCGGAGCTGCAAAAGCTCCTCGGCAAGCCGGATGGCTACAAGCCGTTCACGGCGACGTTCATCTACGGCTCGTGGGACGGCCGCTTCCACTTCTGGGAGCCGATGATCACGCGCGCTCACATCCTGTCGAAGAAAGATGCAAGTGATCCCGCCTTGCGAGATCAGGTCATTCCAATCTCGATGCCGGCGAAGTACCAAACGCCCGGCTATTACCCCGCGGCCTATCGGGTGGCGTGGGACTCCACGGCGCGCGAATACCGCATCGCACTCACGGAGCTCGCGCTCCGGAAGTAAGATCCAACGCAGCGAGGACGCTATTCATGTCTAACTACAACGATCCAAACGAGAACGATCCCACCGAGACGGTCATCGCATACGTGTATGGCGGCGAAACGGCTCCCGATTTCGAGGCCATCGCCGCCAGCGGTTTCGGCGCCGTCGCCCTCGACAACTCCGCGCCCTGGTTTTCGGAGTGCATGGTGGCGAAGGCGAAAAAGCACGGACTGATCGCGGTCGCGTTTCCAATGGGATATTCGGCGACAAAACCCGCGATCCGGGAGCGGTAGATACTCGAGACCTAAAGATTCTCCTGTATGAACCTTGGGCTCAGGTGCACGTCGAGCTGTACCAGCGGCTCGTCGCCGATGACCGTGAAGCTGTGCACCTCGCCGGCCTTGATCACGAGGATGTCTCCGGCCGTCGCTTCGAATTCCTGACCGTTCACCACGTATCGCCCGCGCCCCGATCGGATGAACTGAATCTCGTCGTACGGGTGACGGTGCGGGCCGGGGCCGCGACCGGCCTCTCCGTTGAACAAGAACACCGACACATTTACGTCGCCCTGGTTCGCGCCGACGAAATGATGTGAGCTGCCGCGATAAGGCAAATCTTCCTGACGCACCTTGTACATGCCGCCGCCTCGTGATCACACTGGCTGAAGGTATCGACGTGTACCAGCTTCATGGCGAGGCTCGTCATGACCGATGAGATAGATCGCAGAGAGGCACTGAAGAGAATCGGCGCAGTCGGCGTGAGCATTCGTGCGTCGACCGCACTCACCGAGCTCGGCACCAAGGCGCCGATCGTCGTCGCCGGGCAGCCGGCCGAGATTCGCGTCGCGACGTTGAGCGCATCGACGGTGCGCATCACGGTCCTACCGCTCGGTGAGGACTCGGCGCGGGTGCCGTTCACCGGCGCCTTGGCGGACGAGAACGCCGGCGAGCTGCGCGTGCGGGCGACGGACGCTGCGCAGCTTACGAGTGTGCGCTCCGGTGATCTCACCGTGCGATACTCTCCGACGCCGCCGACGATTCACGTCGAGCGTCAAGGCAAGGTCGTGCAGCGGCTCACGCTCGACGCCAACGCCCCCGGCGTGTCCTTCCTGCTCGGCCGCGGTCCTGTGCTCGGGCTCGGCGAAGGCGGGCCGCAATTTGACAAGGTTGGAACGACCGACCCGATGGTGAACGGACAGGGCGGCTATCGTCTGGCGACACACGGCACACGCGCGCCGATCCAATGGATGGTGGGCATGTCGGCCGACGAGTCGCGCCCGTGGGCGATGCTCATCCATCAGCCGTACGGTGCGTTCGATCTCACCGGCGCCGAGGGTCGATTCACGCTGCCCGTGCCGCGACAGACGAACGCGCAGGCGTCGATGGTGAATCCCGACCCGGTCGTGTCGCGCGCGCTGCCGCTCGATGTCTTCGTGTCCTCGGCGGCCGAGCCGGCGGGAATCATGCGCGAGTACGCGCGCATCACGGGATTCGCCGAAATGCCGGCGCTCTGGACGTTCGGCTACCAGCAGTCGCATCGCACGCTGGCCGGCCCGGACGAGATCATGGGCGTCGCGCGCACGTTCCGTGAGAAGAAGCTGCCGTGCGACGCGCTCATTTATCTCGGCACGGAGTTCACCCCGTCCGGATGGAACACGCGCAACGGCGAGTTCACCTGGCACCCGACGAACTTTCCGAACCCCAAGCAAATGCTCGACACGCTGCACGACGAGCATTTCAAGGTGGTGATGCACATCGTGATCGAGGGACGCCGGCTCACGGGCAAGGTGAGTGATCCGTGCACCGCGCCGGCGCAACCGTCGGGAAGAACGCCGGATGACAAATGGCCGCCCGATCGCCAGGTGTCGTGCTACTGGCCGATTCATAAAACGCTCATGGATGTCGGCGTCGACGGCTGGTGGCCCGACCAGGGCGACGGCCTCGACGGGCCGTCGCGGCTGAACCGGCATCGCATGTACTGGGAGGGAACGCAGGTCTATCGGCCGAACGAGCGCCCGTACGCGCTCCACCGCAACGCGTCGGCGGGGGTGCAGCGGTACGGCGGTTTCGTCTGGTCGGGTGACGTCCAGTCGAGGTGGGAGACGCTCAAACAGCACGTCCCGGTCGCGGTGAACTCAGGGCTATCGGGACTGCCGTATTGGGGAACCGACATCGGCGGGTTCATCCCGACGGCCGACTACACCGGCGAGTTGCATGTGCGCTGGTTCCAGTTCGGCGCGTTCAATCCGCTGTTCCGCGCGCACGGCCGCCACTGGCATTTGCGATTGCCGTGGGGTTGGGACGGCGGCGACGGCGGCCCGCAGGAAACCAACTGGCACGCGGATCAGGCGGAGCTGCACAACAAGGAAGTCGAGCCGATCATCAGGAAGTACCTCGAGCTCCGCTATCGTTTGCTGCCGTACCTGTACACGGCCGTTCGCGACTGTTGCGAGACGGGCATGCCGATCATGCGCGCGCTCTGGCTCCACTATCCGAACGACCGCGAGGCGTCGGTGCGCGGTGATCAGTACCTGTGGGGCCGCGACATCCTCGTCGCGCCGGTCGTCGTCCAGGACGCGGCGTCGCGCGACGTCTACCTGCCGCCCGGCGACTGGTACGACTTCTGGACGAACGAACGGCTCCATGGCGGCCGGATCGTCACGAAGCCGGTCGACCTGGCGACGCTTCCGCTCTACGTTCGCGCCGGCGCGCTCATCCCGACCGGCCCGGTCCGACAGTACGTCGACGAGCCGAGCGACGAGCCGCTCACCGTCACGGTGTATCCCGGCGCCGATGGTAGCGCATCGCTGTACGAGGACGACGGCAAGTCGTTCGACTATCGGCGCGGCGCCTATATGAGAATGCGAATGACCTGGCTCGACCGCGATCGTCGGCTTTCTCTGGCGCTCGCGCCTGGCTCGAAGATGTTGTCGGCGTCGCCTCGGGCGATTCAGGTACGTCTTGTCGGCGGCGGTCCGGCGAAGACGGTGAGCTTTAGCGGTCGGCCGGTGGAGGTTCGATTGTGAACGTCAGCGCTGGCCACTCTATCGGGACGCCCTGCTTAACTACTTGACGCAGAGGCGCAGAGGGTGCAGAGGCGCAGAGGGTTTAGTCGGGCGACCACGGCCCTCGCCCAACAAGCCGGGCTTTTCTTGGGAACGGCCGCTCAGGATGCTTCTCGCGGCGTCCCGAGCGGCAGTCCCAAAAAAAGTCCGTCCGGGCTCGTCGTGAGAGGAGCGTTGAGTGTCTACGGCGCTCCTCTGCGCCTCTGCGTGCTCTGCGTCCTCTGCGTTAAGTAGTTAAGCAGGGCGTCCCGATAGAGTGGCTAGTCTGCCTCGCCTCGAGCCATTTTCTCGCCGAGATACGAGTACCTCGACAACCGCCGCTCCGACGACAACCTGTGAACGCACGCCAGAAACCGCTGGAGTCCGGCGAAGTTGGCTTCGCCGTCGCGGGCGGTGAGCTCGGCACGGTGTTCGTCGCGCGCGTCGTGCCAGCGTTGCGCGATCATCGCGGCGGCTTCGGTTTCGTCGTTCGCGGCGAGGAGACGGAAGCCGGCGGCCTCGATCAGTCGCTCGTTCTCCCCCGGCGGGACGAAGAAGTACAGTCCTATGGAGCTGCGGGTCGCGATCTCATCGTGCGACACCTGGCCGGTGATGACCAGCGCGTCGGTGAAGAGCATTCGGCCGCCCGGGCGGAGCACTCGATGCCAGTCGCGCAGCACTTCGCGTCGGTGTGGAATGTGGCACATCGCGTCGTTCGAGAGCACGGCGTCGAATGAGCCATCGGGGAAGGGCAGGGACCCACTCGCATCGATCGCCCGAAACAGCGTGCGGTCGGAGACGCCGCGGGTGACGGCGAGGCGCTCGGCGTTGGCGATTCCGTTCTCATTGATGTCCACGCCCGTCACGTGACACCGAAGCTGCTCGGCGAGATACACGGCGGGCCCACCCGACCCGCTCCCGACCTCGAGCACGCGGCTCGCTTCGCGTACACGGGCCTCGCCGGCGAAGCGAAGCCAATCCTCCGCGGTGAGCCAGCTGCTTTGGCCGATGTCCACGCCGAACGCAGCTCGGCGTATCTCGGTTTCGGCACGACTCGCGAAATCGCCGTAGACGTTGTCGTACAGGTCGACCCTTCCACTCACCGTCATTGTCAACGAGCGAGTGGGTTCGGTCGCAGTTGGAAATGAAGCACTTTGCTCGTCGTCCCCTTACCGGTCTCCATGTGGAACGGTGCGCGCGTGCTCACCGTCGCCCACAAGCCACGACCCTTCCATCCGGCATTGGCATCGTCGATCCGGCCGTCCATCCACTTCGTATAGAAACCGGTCGGATAGGGAACGCGCATGATCACCCACTGGCCGTCCTTGAGCGCGAGCAGCCCCTCGGATGCGTTGCCGGTGTTGATCGGTGTGTTCTCGCCCAAGCCCGACGCGTTGCGCTGATCGACCCACGTGTAGTAACTCGCCTCGGCGCTTCCGGACTCCGCAACGTTCTTGAGCTGCGGCAGCGGCTCGGCGTACAGCGTCCAACCTTCCGGGCAATGCTGGCCCGTGGCCGTCGGGCCGTTCAGCGGCCCCTTGCACTTGCGACGGTCGAAGCTCGCCATGTGACCGCTCGCCAACGCGACCCAGGCGACGCCATTCCGGTCGATATCCATGCCGCGGGGCGAAAAGCCGCGCACCGGAACGTTCGGGTTGTTATAGGGAGGCTCATAGTACTCCACTAAAGCCGTCTCCGGCGGATGTGCGCCGGGAACGAGACGCAAAATGCCGCCGGGGTAGCCAAGGCTCGAACCCCAGATCGAGCCGTCGGGCGCCGGCGACACGGCGTAGAAGCCGGCGGTGATGCGGTGGTCTTTCGTCGGGTCGATCGGCTGATTCGGCTCGGTGTATTCGCCGCGTTTGCCATCGCCGTTGGTGTCGAGAATCAGCGCCGTCCAGCCTTGGGATTTCTCTTCGTCGCCGGTCGCGTCGAACATCTTTGTATCGAGCCAGCCGATGACCTGTCCACCGCCGCTCGTCCAGAGCGTACGATTCGCGTCCTCGGCGAACATCAGATGGTGCGTGCCGAAGCACGTATTGATGTGCGTCAGCTTCTTCGTCTTCGGATCGTACATCGCCAACTGACGCCCAGAGCGATTGATCGGAAAGAGCTTGGCCGACGGATGCGTCGAGCCGGCTTTGCAGAAGGCCGGATTGTCCGAGGGGCGAATCGCCGACGTGATCCAGACGCGCCCAGTCTCGTCCATCATCGGATTGTGGACGTTGTTCTTGCTCGTCCAGATGGCGGTGTCGCCCCAATAGACTGATGGTGCCCCGGTGTTCGGCCCGGTGGCGGGCTGTGTCGCGGGATCGCGCACCGTGAGCGGCACGCGGCTGATCGAGTTGTGCACCGGATCGAGCACGGGCAGGTAGTCGGAGCTCAGCTCGGTCGCGCCATAGAGCAATCCATTCGAATTGAGCGTGGGATTGCGACGGTCGGTGGACACCAGGTCGTGCATGTACGTCTTGGGGTCGGCCCAATCCCATTCGGTGATGACGACGTTTCGTTCGAGCCCCTGCGGGCGCTTCGGTGCAGTCGCGGGGACTTCGCCGGCCGCGATGCGGTCCGTCCAGTCGGCGAGCGCGCCGAGGAAGCGCGTCTTGCCGATGTTGCCCGCAGTGGACGTCATCTGCGCGCCCGCCTGACCGGATTGAATGCGTCGCTCCCATGCCGCGACGCTCGTGCCGAGCTTGCGATACTCCTCGGGAATCTCGCGCGTGCCGCGTGTGCCGAGCTGGTGACACGCTGTGCAGCCGCCGGACTTGAGCATGCGGATCCAGTCCTGCTGCGATTTCACGTTGGCCGAGATGCCGTTCCCCTCGAGGCCAGTTCCCGGGAACTCACTCTTGTCGGGCACCTTGAGCATCGACAGCCAGTAGCCGGCCGGATAGTACTGCGCGGCGGCGCGCGCGTTTGGCGCGGGGGTCGCTTTGAGGTCGAGCGTCTTGCCCGCAACGGATTTGGATTTCGGTGAGTCGACGAGTCCGTAACCGCGCACCCAGACGTCATAGGTGGCTTTGGGCAGATCGGGGATGAGATAGCGTCCTTGATCGTCCGTCACGACGATGCGAACGAACTTCGTCGGAAGGTCGCGCGTCTCGGCGATCACCCAGACGCCGGCTTCCGGTCCTTTCGGTCCAGTGACCGTGCCGGCAATGTCATTCGCGCCAGGTTGCCCTGTTTGATGCGGCACCGCCGCGGCGATCAAAGCGCCGAGGCCGAGTGCCAAAGCGCCGATGCGCAGAAAAGAGTTCGCCATTGGTGTCTCCTTGGATCTGCCGAGCGATGGTCGCTCCACTATGACTGTCCGCCGAAGGGTTCCACAAGGGGCCGACGGACCACGGTCCGTTGGCCTCGACAGTCCTTACATCCAGGGCCATGTTTGGCTCCGTCGCCGCCAAACGGAGCGAACGATGTCTGTGCACACATCGCGTGACACAGAGCGGACGTCCGCGCGAGCACTATTTCACCGGACACATCTGCTCGTCGCCGCTTCGTGTCTGATCTTCCCGGGTGGGCTCGCTGCGCAGCGCGGCGCCAACGGCCCGTTCCCCGGCGGCGAGAATCCCGACGGATCGCTCCGGCCGAGCGCGCGACTCCAGCGGCTGTTCAGCCAGGACGCGTACACCGAGTACGCGATCCTCGAGCCTGGGAGCGAGCAGTTTCGAATCCGGTATCTCACCGAGGAAAGCCGCGTCGGCGCGACCGAGCTCGTGAACGCGACGCGCGGCGGGAGCGAAGGCACCGACGTCGAGGTCTACGACCCACGCACCGGCAAACCGCTTCCGTTCACGTACGAAGTGCAGGGGGAGACGCACGCGATTCACGCCAAGTTCACCGCGCCGGTGCCGCAAGGCGGTATCGGGCGCGTGCTGATCTACAAGACGTACAAGGATCCGCGCACCTACAAGCTTTTCACCGAAGCCGATCCGCAGTTCGCGATTCAGGCCGGCGACATCGTCTGGGTGCGGAGTCTCAGCGGCTACCGACTGGGCGTCATTCTTCCCAAGGGGTACGGCATCCTCTCGTCGAGTGTCGCCGCGCAGGCGAGCACGCTCCCCGACGGCCGCGTCGAGCTGCACTTTGCCAACCCCAGCGGGTTGAGCAACCCATTCACGCTGCACGCGCGGAAGACGACGGCCGAATTCGCACCGACGCCTTTCACGGACATGTTCTTCGATGACGTGAAGACGCTGTACGACCTTGGCGCGCCGGAGACCCATGCGATCAAGGTGGACCAGATCTACAGTGACTATCGCAAGGGCGCCGCGCCGCCGATCGATCTGTTGACCTACGCTCCACTTTCGAATCCGACCGTCATCGATCTCGATACGGCAAAACCGCTCACCACCTCGAAGAAGGGAAACGCGACCGTCGTCCAGCTCGAGGTGCCGATCGTCGAGGACAAGCAGAGCGCGCACCTCGAGGTTTCGGGCACGCTCACGGATCCGGGATATAAGATCACTAATGGCGCGCTGACCTTCGACCGTACGGTGAAGGGACTTCGCAACACGGTTTTATTACCGGCCGGTTGGGAAGTCGCGTCCGTCTCTCAATCGGGGACGATTGGCAGCTATCAGGGGCGTGCCTTTGTAGCACTCGTGAATCTGAACGCGGAAAACAGCTATCGCGTCGTCATCACGGCGAGGAAGAAACAATGAGAATCGCGATCGCATTGTCATTGATCGTTCCACTGGGGCTGAGCGCGCAGCGACCGGCGTCGGCGACATACATCACGGATGCGGAAGTCAAAACCGTGCTCGCGACGCCGGGGATCGATCACACGATTAGGGTGGTCGACATCGGGAATGAGAATTTTGCGATCGGCGTCATCCATCGCGGCGCCTCGGCGCCGCCTTCGACCACTCCGGCGGCCGGACGTGCCAACGCCCCTGCTTCTCCGTGCGGAGACCAGGTGAGCGCGGTGCCGGCCGACGCCGTGCCGGGCGCGATCACTCACGATTCGCAGACCGAAGGCTACTACATCCTGTCTGGCGGCGGCACGCTCATCACCGGCGGACGCATCGTCAACGGAAACAAATCGGGACCTGAAGCAGCCATCACCAAGGAGCTCAACGGTCCCTCGTGCAGCGGAATGATCGCTGGCCCCGGAGTGGTGAAGCGCGTCATGAAGGCGGGCGACATCGTCATCATTCCCGCCGGTGTGGCGCACGGCTGGACCGAGATCACCGATCACGTCGATTACCTGAGCTTCCGTCCATCGGATCACGTCCTCGAGGCGGGATATGTTCATCCAGCAATTCGGAAGTAGTCGTCGCGCTGCATTCCTCACGGTCGCGTTAATCGCGTTGGCGCCTAACGCTCATGCGCAAGGCCGCTGCATTCGCGCGTACGGAACGCCCGCCTGCAACACCGATCCAATTTCCCCGGTGTTCGCGCGTACGGGCTGGCGCACGACCTCGCTCGACCACATCGCGTTTCGCGTCGCCGATCCACAAAAGGAAGCCGCCTTCTACGTGGCGCTGATGGGTTGGAAGGTGCGAAGCGACGATGGCAATCGCGTCGTGATGGACATCGGTGATTGGGGAAGTGCCGTCTTCAGACGCGCGCCGGCCGACTCCTTCGCCGCGGGCCGATCGGGCCGCGGAAACGCCGCACCGGTTACCGCGGTCGTCGAAGGGCTCGGCTTCGACATCGAGCCGTGGAATGCCAAGACCGTCGAGGCGGAGCTGCGAAAGCGCGGTCTCACGCCGGTCGCCGACAATGACGGGAAAGGCTACGAGAGCTTTCACGTGAAAGATCCAGACGGGTTCGACATCCAGATCGGGAACGGCAAGCGCTACAGCGCCGCGCGCCGAACGTCACCCGCGGCCGGAAAACTCTCCACCGCGACGCCCGCTCCGTTCGAATCGACGGGTTGGCAAACGGTCTGGCTCGATCATCTCTCATTCGGCGCCACGAACTACAAGGCGAGCGCTTCCTTCTACGTGAACCTCCTCGGCTGGGGGCCGACGTACGACGAAGGCAGCCAGAACGAGCTGATGATGGCCGATGTCGGCGATATCATCGTCCGCGGTGGCAATCCGCTCGATCCCGCGTTCGGCCAGGGCAACGCGCGCGGCGGAGGACGCATCGATCACATCTCATTCGGCATTTCGCCGTGGGACACCGACAAGGTGAAGGAAGCGCTCGAGGCGCGCGGGCTTCCGTCGTCGATCGATACGTCCGACGGCGCCGAGATTCACGTCGCGCAGTACAAGAGCTACCACACGCGGACGCCGAACGGCTACAACCTTCAGATCAGCTACAACACGCACGACACTCGGCTGAATCTCGCGATCGCCGTCAACCCGCGTCGCGGCGTCAAGTAAAAACCGGAAAAGCTTTCAATTGCTCTTCCGTAGTTTCTACTCGATCTCTCGAACGCCCGAAGCGTAGAGCAGATACACGATGGCTCCGACGATTCCCACCGCCGCGGTCAGAAAGAAGGGCGCGTTATAGCTGCCCGTGCGGTCGATCAGCCACCCGGTGATGTAGACGCCGGCGATTCCTGGAATCGTTCCAGCCGTGTTCGACAATCCCCAAATCACATCCGCGTGACGCGGCGCGATGTCGAATGGGTTCGCGGCGAATCCCGCGAGACAGAAGGCGAGTGTTCCCGCGGCGCCGCACATCAGCAACATCGCGACGGCCGGCGTCGTTGCCGTCTGCAGGAGGAGAAGACACGTCGCGGATCCCACCAGGGCGAACACCTCGACTGTCTTGCGCACGAACGTCACCGACTTACCCGCGGCGATCAGCGTGTCTGCAACCCACCCACTCACGTTGCCCATCACGAAGTACGCAGCCCACGGCGCGGCCGAGAGCAGGCCGGCGCTCGCCAGGCTGACGTTGAAGGTCGTTTTGAAATAGCTCGGGAGCCACGCGAGCAGCACGTAGAGCGTCCAGTTCCCAGCGAAGTGGTTGACGATGATCGCCCACACCGCGCGCGAGCGGAGCAACTGTCCCCACGGAATCACCCGATCGGTGGACTCGGGTTCGACGTGCGCCGACCGACCCGACCGAACCGTCGTGAACCACACGGCGGCCCACACTAGACCGAACGCGCCGAACAGGTAGAAGGGCATTGGCCAGCCGGCGTCGCGCACCAGCCAACCCGTGATCGGCAGCGAGATCATTGTCCCGATCGACAGCATGCTCGAGAAGAGCGTGACGGCACGGGTGCGATTTGCCGCCGGGACCCATCGACCAATCATGTTGATCGACGCGGGGAACACCGCCGCCTCGCCGAGGCCGAGCGCAATGCGCGCGGTGACGAGGGCGGGGAGCGAGATCAGCGCCGCCGGCGGCGTAAGCATCGTGAAGACCGACCACCAGAGCACCGCCGTGCCGAGCACGATCTTGCCGCCGTAGCGGTTGGCAAGCGCGCCACTCGCGGCCATGAACGCGAGGTAGCCGACGAAGAACGACGACAGCACCCAACCCTTTGTGGTCTCCGACCAGCCGAACTGCGCCTGCATCGGAATCGCGGCAACGGAGATGTTGGTGCGGTCGATGTACGAGATGAGGACGGCGGCGCCGCAGAGGAGCACGACCGCGTACCATGTGCGCCAGCCTCGCGCGCCGGGGGCGGGGCTGGTGGGGGGCGCGGGCGCGGCAACTTTGGATGGTTCGAGGTGCGTGACGCTCATCCTCGACTCTGCAGGAGTGCCAAGGCCATGAAAAGACTGCAGGAGGCGCGCGTTCGCCAGTCCGCAAACGCAGAAGCGGCCCGGTGTCCAAAGGACACCGGGCCGTCTCGAAGCGTTCAATGAAAAACCCGACTCAGGGCCTAATGGGGCAGGAGCATCGGAAGTCGGGTGCTAGTCGTCGTTACCTGCCAAATGTGCCGCAAGCGCTCGGCGCATGCGCCGGTGGCGGACGACTCGACGGCCGACGAGCAGCTTCGCGACGGCACGCTCGAGATCGGCGTCTTCTTCATCTCCGCCCTCCTCGTCCGAATCCTCGCTTTCCGCGCGTTCTTTGAGCAGGTGAGCGAGCACCGCGCGGCGGACGCGGCGGCGCTTCAGTATACGGCTTCCGATCACAAGGCGAATGAAGTTGCCCTCGCGATCGCTCGTGTCGTCATCGTATTGCTCGTCGCCTTCCTCCTCGTCGCCGCCGGCGCTCTCCCTGACGATGTGAGCGAGCAGGGCACGACGCACGCGTCGGCGTCGCAGCATACGACTCGCGACCAGTCGGCGGCCGATCTGGCGATCATCGTCTCCGCCCTCGTCGCCCGTGTCCTCGTCGCCGTCGTCGGACGCGTCCTCGAAGTCGCCTCGTTCGCTCAACAGCTTCGCCTTGAGAATCTTGCGCAGACGCCGCCGCCGCAGCAGGCGGCTGCCGACCAGCGCCTCGACGAGCTGGCGGTCTTCATCGTTTCCTCCGCCGGTCTCGTCGCTGTTCTCGTCGTCGCCCGTGTCCGAGTCCTCGTTGACCAGGCGCGCGATCAACGCGCGGCGAACGCGCGAGTTGCGACGTACCCGCTTGCCGGCCGCGAGTCGGGTGAGGTCGTCGGTCTCCATGGTGTCGATCATGTGTACTCCGGAGTTAGTTCGGGGCGCCTTCGATGAGCCGCCTCGAACGCTTCTTCGACCAGATCCTCGAGTCTCTCGTGCGCGCCGCGTTTGGCGAGGCTGTTCTTCTCGTCCACGGAGAGCTCGAAGCGTGCGCCGGTGGCGTCCTGGCCTTCCACACGAACGACGTGAGCCGAATTCGCGTCGATCGTGACGCTCAGAAATTTGATTTCTCGACGATCCGCCCTGTCCGCCGTCGGTCGGTCGGGCTTTTTGCCACGAGATTGATCGGACTTCACCGATGTCGGCGGATTGAGGTTCGACGTTGGGACGTAGCGGTCTGCGGGAGCCGACGAGTCTTGAGGATCGAGCATGGGGTGCCCCTGTGGAGCGAGCGCGAACGCGGCGAAAAAACGCGAGAGAGTGGCGAGCGAATTTCAAACGAGATCATGAAAACACGTAGTGGACTTTGGGCCAACGCACTCGTCGTGATGTGCGTACTTGCGGCGCACGAAGCGCAATCGCAACAGCTCGGCTACAAATTGCTCGGCACTGTTGGGATCGATGCCGGCGTTCAATCGCCGCCGGGGCTCGCGATCGTGGAGCAACTCGTTCATTACACGTCGAGTCAGATTCGTGACGCGGCCGGCAACGTCGTGCCGATCGACGGATTGAGTATGAACGCGACGGGCTCGGCGCTCGGCGCGTCGTACACGACGAATTCGAGGGGCCGGCGTCATCTGAGCTTCGCGGCCGGTGTGCCGGTCGCGCGCATTCGCATCAACAGCGACCATCCCGCGGCGTCGGTCAGTGGGTTTGGATTCAGCGACCTCTTCGTCGAGCCGATCAAGGTTGGTTGGAGAGAGCGTCGCTTCGACGTCGTGAGCTCGTACGCGGTGTACGCGCCGACGGGGCACTTCGAGCCTCGTGGCCAAGCGAACACCGGGCGCGGCTACTGGACCAACCAGCTGTCGGTCGGCGGCGCGTTGTTCAGCGATTCGTTGCGGACCCGTCGCGCTTCCGTCTTAGCGAGCTACGAGATGAACACGCGCAAGCGAGGGATCGACGTGCGACGCGGTGACATGCTTCAGTTGCAGGGTGGCGCGGGCGCGAACGTGGCGAGAACCGTCGTCGCCGGAGTCGCCGGTTACGCACTCTGGCAGGTGACACCCGATCGCGGCGCGGACATTCCGCCCTCGCTGCGCGGCGAGCGGACGCGCGTGTTCGGGCTCGGCCCCGAGGTCGACGTCATCATCCCGCGTTGGCGAACGCGCGTCGCGCTCCGCGCGGAGCACGAGCTCGGCGTTACGTCACGACCGCAAGGCAATGTGATCTCGTTGAGCGCGGCGTACTTCGTCGCGCGCCCGCGCTGACGCATCCGTCTAAAAACCCGTCGGCCGTTCGTCCGTCACATTGAACGCGCGCTCCATCGCCACGCCCGCCCGCATGATCGTTCCCTCGTCGAACAAGCGTCCGAGCAACGTCACGCCGTGCGGCACGCGTCGGGGCGTCGAGAACTTCGGCAACGGATTCGCCGGATCGGGCGCCCAATCGCTCCGCGCCTCGGACACCTGAACGAAACCGGCGCGCAGCGTCAGCGACGGATGGCCCGTAAAGTTCGTGATCGTGAGAATTTCGTCCCGCAGCGACGGAACGAGGAGAAGGTCGACTTCGGAGAAAACGCGCGCCATCTCGTTCGCGAACTTCCGCCGCAACCGATCCGCTTGCACGAAATCGACCGCAGTGAGAAAGCGCGTCTCGCGGAAGAGATTCGGCCAGGCGTCCGGCACCTGCGCCTTGAGCTGATTCGCTTGGCCGGAAAGCGTGAGCTGCTCGAACGACGCGGCTGCTTCGCTGAAGAGAATCGTCATCAGCGACGCGTGCGGCCAATCGGGAATCGACACCTCGGTCGGGATCATTCCCAGTTTCTTCACCGTCTCGAGCGCTGCGCGATCGACATCGGTCGCCGGCGGTTCCTGCATCCACTTCGGGAAATAGCCGACCTTCAAACCGGCGATGCTCGCGCCGGCGTCGTAGTCGAGCGCGCTCGGTACGCTCGACACGTCGCCGGCGTCCGGACCGCTGATCGCGCGCAGCACGAGCATCGAATCCTCGACGCCGCGCGTCATCGGGCCGAGTTTGTCGAGCGACCAGCACAGCGTCATCGCGCCGGTGCGCGGCACGCGGCCGAATGTTGGGCGCAGTCCGGTGACACCGCAGCGCATGCTCGGGCTGACGATGCTCCCGCCCGTCTCGCTGCCGATCGAGAAGCCGACGAGTCCCGCCGCCGTCGCCGCGCCCGGCCCCGCGCTCGAACCCGACGCGCCCTCTTCGAGCAGCCAGGGATTCATCGTCTGGCCGCCGAACCAGATGTCGTTGAGCGCGAGCGCGCCGAGGCTGAGCTTCGCGATCAGGACGGCGCCGGCGTCGTTCAGTCGCTTGACGAGTGGGGCGTCGGCGGCCGGTACGCGATTTCGGAACGGCTCGGCGCCGTACGTCGTCGCGATGCCGGCCGTGTCGACCAAGTCTTTGACACCCCAGGGCACACCATGCAGCGGACCTCGATACTTTCCCGCCGAGATCTCGGCGTCGGCCCGCTTCGCTTGTTCGAGCGCGTGGTCGCGCGTGAGGGTGATGATGCAGTGGACTTTCGAATCGAGACGAGCGATGCGATCGAGATAGATGTTGGTGAGCCGCTCCGACGTGAGCGCCCGCTTCTCGATCCATCGCGACAGCTTCCAAACGGGCGCGAATGCGATGTCGGCGTCGTTCGCGGGCAGCGGACCGGGATCGACCGTAGCGCGCACGAAATGATCGCGAGTCGGCGGCGTGTGTCCCTGCGATTCGATCGGCGTCCAGCGCGTTGCCGGCGAGACCTCCGGCTCGAGCGCCACGGTTCTCGGTCCGGTGCGTCGCTCCATCATCGGCGCGATCGTTTTGCGCCAGGTCGCCGCCGCCATCGTGCGCTCGGCGGGCGTCATGGTGACGCGCGCCAGCTTTTCCGCCTCGGCGAACGTCGCCGTCGTGACTTCGGGCCCGACTTCCGGCGCGGTGCCGAAGGTCGGTGGGGCGCCGGCGGTCGGCGTGGCTGGGGTCTGTGACTGCGGCGCGTTACCACCGCACGCGACCGCGGCCCCGAGGAGGCCGAGCGGCGCCTGAATGAGAAACTGTCGACGGGTGTTCACGACGCGAACCCCTTGCTGATCGTGGTGGTTGTGCTAGGCTCTTCCAGCCTGGTTTTCCCAGGCCTTCGCGACACTATTCTGGCGCCTCAGGTCTCCTCGTTCAACGTGACGGCCCTCCCCCTGTCCCCCCAGCCTGCGGACTTCACCGGCATCGCGGCAGCGATAGGCGATCGATATCGTATCGAGCGCGAGCTCGGCGCCGGCGGCATGGCCACCGTTTATCTGGCGCACGATCTGAAGCACGACCGGCCGGTCGCCGTGAAGTTCCTGCGAGACGGCGAGGCGCCGATGGACGTCGAACGCTTCCATCGCGAGATCCGCGTCGTCGCCCGGTTGCGACACCCCTTCATTCTGCCGCTGTACGACTCGGGCGAGGCGCTCAGCCGGTTGTATTTCGTCATGCCGTACATCGACGGCGAATCTCTGCGCGCTCGGCTGGGTCGCCAGGGTACCCTGTCGACAACCGACGCGGTCGAGATCACCCGTCAGGTGGCCGACGCGCTGCACACCGCGCACGCCGAAGGCGTGATCCACCGCGACGTCAAGCCGGAGAACATTCTCATCGCGCGGAGCGGCCACGCGTTGCTGGCTGATTTCGGCATTGCGCGAGCGGCCGCGATGGACGCGCAGCCGCACACGGCGACGCAGGTGGGGATGGCCGTCGGTACGGTCGCGTACATGAGCCCCGAGCAAGCGATGGGCGAACGAACCATCGACGCCCGCTCGGACATCTATTCGCTCGGGTGTGTGCTGTACGAGATGCTGAGCGGCGTGGCGCCGTTCCAGGGTCCGACGGCGATGAGTGTCCTCTCGAAGCACCTTACCGCGCCGGCGCCGGACATTCGCAAGCAGCGCGGCGACATCGCGCCGGCCATCGCTGCCGCATTGCTGCAAGCGATGGCCAAAGACCCCGATCAACGTCCCGCTTCCGCGCGCGACTTTGCGTCACGTCTGGTGACGACGGCCGAGTCGCCGCGCACGCCGTCGCCACTCACCAATGCAGTTGCCGCAACGAAGCTTTCCATCGCCGTGCTGCCGATCGAGAACATCGGCGGTTCAGCCGAGGACGCGTACTTCAGCGAGGGCATGACCGAGGAGCTCACCGCGGCGCTCTCGCGGCTCGAAGGACTGCGCGTGGTGTCGCGCACCTCGACCATAGCCGTGCGCGGGGAATCGTTGCCGCTGCGCGCCGTCGCCGAGCGGCTGGGCGTGGAGTTCGTCGTCGAAGGAACCGCGAGACGTGCAGGGTCGCAGCTCCGTCTCACCGCGAAGCTGATTCGCGCGAGCGACGAGACGCCGCTCTGGTCCGAACGCTTCGACCGGACGCTCGACGACGTGTTCGCGGTGCAGGACGAGATCACCGAGCGGCTGGTCGAGACGATATCCGGCGCGTTGCAGCTCGGCGGGCTTCGTGGGAAGGCGCCGATCCCCGCGACGCGAAATCTCGAGGCGTACGATCTCTATTTGCTCGGCCGGCATCACTGGTACGAGCGAAGCCAAAGCGGCATGCGGCGCGCGCGCGAACTGTTCCAGCAGGCGATTGACCTGGACTCGAGCTACGCGCCGGCCTGGTCGGGATTGGCCGACTCATCGGCGGTGCTCGCCTCGTACCAATTTGCCGATCCCGCGGAGATGTTCCCGCTCGCATCGCAGGCGGCGAAACGCGCGCTGGAGCTCGATCCCTCGCTCGCCGAAGCGCATGCGTCGATCGGCTTCATGAAGATGAATTGGGAGTGGGATTGGGACGGCGTGCTGCGCGAGTTCCGTCGGGCTATCGAGCTCAATCCGAATCACGAGACGACACATCGCTGGCTGTCCGCGTTTCTCGCCGGGATCGGAAGACGGGACGAGGCGATGCCGATCGCCGAGCGCGCGGTGCTGCTCGATCCGCTTTCCGTGTTGCCCCGCATGAACATCGGCATCATCCACTATCTCTCGGATGATCAGAGCAGCGCGGAGCGCGAGTTTCGGCGAGTACTCGAGATGGATCCGGGGTTCCAGCGGGCGACGCTATTCCTCGGCGTAGCCCTCATGCTCCAGCGACGACACGACGAGGCGATTGCGGAGCTGGCGGCATTGGTCGCACGAGCCGGCCCGGTGCCGATTTATTCGTGGTCGCTCAGCATGGCGTACGCGCACGCCGGGCGCCTGAACGAATCGAGGTCGGCGTTCGATCTGACCCAGCAATCGACGTTCCCCGCGATTTACAGCGCGATGTTGTATCACGCGCTGGGAGAGTCTGAGAAAGCGTTCCCCGCGCTCGAGCAGGCCGTCGCGGAACGCGCCGACTGGATGTACTCGCTGGGTCAGCAGCCATTTCTCGCGGGGCTGCACACCGATCCGCGCTTTCAGGCGATTCTCGAGTCGTTACATCTGCCTCCGCGACAGTGAACGCGGCTTTCAGCGCGCTCCTTGCGGCTGCCGGTCTCGTGGCCGCCGGCATCGCTTCGGTTACAGGCTTCGGGATCGGTAGTCTGCTCACGCCGGTGCTCGCGATCGAAACGGGGACGAAGCTCGCCGTCGCCGCCGTCGCCATTCCGCACGTCGTCGGCACCGCGCAGCGGTTTTGGCTCCTTCGTGCCCACGTGGATCGTCGCGTTCTGGTCGGATTCGGCATCGCAAGCGCGGTCGGAGGGCTCGCCGGCGCACTGGCGCATGTGTGGATCTCGAGCCGCACACTTGCCGTCGTCTTCGGCGTCGTCGTCGCGATCGCGGGAGTGGCCGAGCTCACGGGATGGATGCGTCGGGTGCGCTGGGGTCACAGCTCGGCCTGGGTGAGCGGGGCGCTCTCAGGTGCACTCGGTGGGATGGTCGGCAATCAGGGTGGGATCCGGACGGCCGCGCTGCTCGGCTTCGAGGTCCCGAAAGAGTCGTTCGTTGCGACGGCCACGGCGATCGGGCTCTTCGTCGACGGTGCGCGCCTGCCGGTCTACCTGGCGACGCAGTGGCGCGACATGCTTCAGGTGTGGCCGCTCATCGTCGTCGCGACGATTGCCGTCGTCGTCGGCACCGCCCTCGGCACACGCGTGCTTGGGCGTCTGCAACAGACCACCTTTCGCCGAATCATCGGCGCGCTCTTGATCGTGCTGGGCATCTACATGGCCGTTGCGGGCCGCGGTTGATCAGCGACAGAAGGAGTTGTCTCAGCGATCCGCCGCCCGCCGCTGGCGAAGCACTTCGTACAGCGCGACGCCGACGCTCGTCGAGAGATTGAGCGAGCGCACGTGCGGCGAGTGCATCGGCAGCGCGAGGAACCTGTCGCGATAGCGCTCGTGAAGGACCGGCGGTAGTCCGCCCGTTTCACGTCCGAACACCAAGACAACATCGGGCAAGCTGAGTTGCGCGTCCCAAAGAAGACGCGTCGCTTTCGTCGAGAAGAAGTACGCTTCGCCGAGCGACGGAAGCTCGCGCTCGAACGCGTCCCATCCGGGCCAGACGCGCGGATTCACATGCTCCCAGTAATCGAGACCGGCGCGCTTGACCTCACGTTCATCGAGTGAGAAGCCGAGCGGCTTGATGAGGTGCAGGGTGGCGCCGGCAGCGAGGCACGTTCGCCCCGCGTTCCCCGTGTTCCAGTGAATCTCCGGGTGGACGAGGACGACGTGAATCGCCACTACGCGCTCGCGCTCCGGAGCGACGTCAGATCGAGCGACCAAACCTGCAGCTGTACCGGAGACGTGTCCGCCGCGACCGACGGCGACTCGACCGTGGTCGCCAATCCGAACCCGAGGCGTCGCGGGATCGCGGCGCTCGGCTCGTTGCGCGCGTCGCATCGGATTTCGACGCAGGCAAATTCTCGAATCGACGCCGCGAGCGCGATCAGCGCCCGCGACGCTTCGCTGATGAATCCCTGTCCGGTCGCGTCGCGGCGAATCCAGTAGCCGAGCTCCACGCGATCGGCGTCGGGAAACATCACACGCGCCGTCGGCGAGCGCGGGAAGAGCGCGACTTCGCCAAACAGTTGCCCTTTGTCACGCGAGAAGATCCCATATCGCCACTCCCGGTCGTCGCTGAAGTCACGCGCGAAACCGGCCAACCGCTGCTCGAGCTCTGGTACGGGTGCCGGAGTGGCGACGCGCGCCGGGATCCACGGACCAAGGTGCTCGAAATTGCTCTCGAGAATCGGACACAGCGCCACGGCGTCTTCCTCGCGCCAGGGACGAAGCACGAGCCGGTCAGTCCGAATCTCGGGAGGGACGCGCATGAGAGTTTGAAGAATGCGAAAGTGCGGCGCGTCGCTCGACTCTTGACCGGGCTGGTGACGCGCGGTTGCTTAAGCTAGCCGAATCGGAGTTCTTGCGTGCGCAGATTCATCGTTGGGATAGTTGCCGTGGTCGCCCCGGCGATGGTCGCCGCCCAAGCGACGGGAAGCGCCGTGTTCACCGGCACGGTGGTCGACTCGGCACGGCACCCGCTTCCGAACGCTGAAATCTCGCTGCCAGGGCTGTCGATCACGCGCATGACCGACGACAGCGGAAAGTTCCGCATTCCGGGCATTCCCGCGGGCACGCATAAGGTCAACGTCCGCCGCATCGCCTTCGGCCAGCTCGACACGTCAATCACCTTCGCCGACGACCACACGGTCCAGCTACGCATCACGCTCGGCAGCGTCGTGCGGCTCGACTCGGTGGTGGTGACCGACAGATCAACGTCGCGGGATGTGCTGATGCAGGCGTTCGAGGAGAATCGTCGGAAGGGATTCGGTCGTTTCGTTCTGCGCGACCAGCTCGAGAAACAGTCCGGTGTCACGCTCGGCTCGATCGTCGCATCGATGCAGGGCGTCGCGGCGCTCCGCGGCAACGGTGGTCAGCTCTGGATCGCGTCCAAACGCTCGCCGCCGAGTCGATGCAAGCCGGTCAAGCTGGGTAGGACGCCGAAGGAAGCGGAGGAGGAGCAGCGTGTCACCGATCGGTGCCTCCAATCGGAGCGACTGTACTACGTCCCGGAAGACTTCGAAGCCCTCCAGGGGATGAAACGCTTCTGCTACGCGTTGGTGTACCTGGACTACAGCCCGCTCAACGGCACCCATCCCGTGATGCCGTTCGATCTCAACACGTTCTTGCCGGCGCAGATCGAAGCAATCGAGTGGTATGAATCGGAGGGTGCGGTGCCGCCGCCGTATGGTTCGGCGGACGCGCGCTGCGGCTTACTCGTGCTTCACAAGCGGCGAACGTAGACTCGCCGCGGCGCGCATCGCGTCGAGGACTTGCTCGAGGCGAGCCCGCAATTCCTCATTGGCGAGAATACCGTCCGCGTCGAGTCCGCGCCCGGAGATCGGCAGCGCGATGCACGCGCCGTCGACCAGGGTCGTCGACATCGTGCGCAACGTTTCGGCGAGTGACGCTTGCGCGTGGACCGATCGCGGCGACGGATTCAGGAGCCCGATCGGCTTGTACACCATCTCCGGTCCGCTCACCAGCCAGTCCAACGCATTCTTGAGCGAGCCGGGAACGCCATGCGCGTACTCCGGGCTGCTGATCAGGAGCCCGTCGGCCTCGGCGATCGATTGGCGCAACGCCTGAACGGGGGCGGGAAGCGCCATTCCCTCCCGGTCGAGATCCGGATTGAAGTGCGGCAGCGAGGCGAGACCGTCGTAGATCTCGGCGTCGATCTCCGGCATGCCCAGTCGCGCGAGCGCACGTAGGAGCTCGCCGTTCGACGAGTGCGCGCGAAGACTGCCGGAGATCGTGAGGAGCCGCATCCCGAAACGTAGGGATGCGGCAAAGCTCGTCGAACGACGGCTAGGGGCGCGTCCCCTCGCGGATCATCCGCAGCGCCGTCGCGAGCGCGTCAGCCGCGGGAACCTTTACGTCGGGTTCGATGCCGGTGCCTTCCCAATTCGTGTGCGTGATCGGATTGATCGCGCGCGCGAAGGGAACGCCGATGATGAAGTGCTCGTCGATCCGGTGGCCGGACACCGGATGCGCGCCGCCGCCCGTCGTCTCACCGACGATCGTTGCGCGCTTCTGGGTCTTCAAGTTGTAGGTAAACTCCTCGGCGCCGGAGAACGTGTTCGACGAAGTGAGGACGTACACCGGCTTCTCACCGCCGAACTTCCGTCCCGGCACGTCGTCGCGCGTCCAGAATTCTTCGGTGCGCCCTGAGCGCCGTTCCCAGAGATCGTTGAGATGCGTTCGCTTCGAGAAGAGATACGACGCGACATAGCTCACCATCGCCGGCTGACCGCCGCCATTCTCGCGCATGTCGACGATCAACGCCCGCGTGCCGGCGATGAAGTTCATCGCCGCCGAAGCCGTCGCGCCGCACGTCTCGACGTCGAAGAAGCCGTTGAACTTCACGTATCCAACGTTCCCCTCGAGCTGCTCGACCTTCACGAAGCCGCAGTTCATCTGGTCCATCTGCGCCCGGTCACGCGCGATGTCTTCCGGCGTGCGCGGTGGTGGCGTGGCGGGGCGCGGTGGAATGGGCCGAATGCTGTAGTCGACGCGCATGTGCTTGTCGTGGCTCAACGCGCGAACGTCTTCGTTCAACTTGAGCGCGAACGACATCGACTTCGTGTAGCTGTCGTACCGAGCGTGTGTATTCCAATAGTGGAGCGAATCGGCGATGCGCTTGGCGACTTCCGGAAAGACGTAGAACGAATCGAGCTCCGCGATCGCGCCCTCGATCACCTTCGCTCGTGCCGCTGCATCGACGCGCAGCTGTGACGGATCGGCATTCGGGCCCATTAGTGCGAGGGTAGAGCCCGCGATTCGGATCGGGTCCGACGGCGCGAGGTCCACGACGCCGTAGTAGGTCGCCGGCGTTTTACGCTCACGCACGACGAGCTCGATGTGGCGCGGTTCGCTCCGCTCGATCGAAACGATATCGAACCCTCCCGATGCGAGCCGGAAATTCACCGTCCCTTGTGTGATGCGCTCCGGTTGAAACCGCCGATAATAGTCGAGAATTCGAACCGTGTCTCCGCTGTTGAACGCGTCCTGCCACACGCGGATGACGGAGCCGGCGGGAGTATCCGGAATCGCTGCGGACTGTGCGACTCCACGACACGCGATCGCGGCGACGAGAGCTAGCGCGGCAAACCCACGGCGAGACATGGGAACTCCGGGGAGGGCAGAGTTGTCGTACGATGACACACTTTCAGCAGTACGGACGCGCCCATGATGTAGTGTCATTGGATGACACGCTACGACCGACCGGTTAGGTCTAGATTAGAAAAGCATTAGCCAATAACCCGCCCACCCATGAGAAAGACGGAGAATCTCTCCAACGGCGGCCTCGAGCTGTTCTACCGGTCGTGGCGTTCCGCGTCGCCGTCGCGCGCCATCGTGGTCATCGTGCCCGGGTTCAAGTCGCACAGCGGCTACTATGAATGGGCCGCAGAGCAACTCAGTGGTCGAGGACTGGCCGTCTACGCGATCGATCTGCGGGGCCGTGGCCAGTCGGAGGGAGAGCGCTTTTATGTGGACCACTTCGAGGATTATGTAAGCGACGTCCACGCCCTCGTCACCCTGGTTCGATCGCGCGAGGCCGCTCTTCCGATCTTCCTCCTCGGCCACAGCGCCGGCGGCGTTGTGGCCTGCTTGTACGCCGCCGAGTATGAGTCCGAGCTGGCCGGCCTCATCTGCGAAAGCTTCGCCTTCAAGGTCCCCGCGCCGGACGTCGCGCTCGCGCTGCTGAAAGGCCTTGCTCACTTCGCTCCGCACGCCCACGTCCTGGCGCTGAAGAACGAAGACTTCTCACGCGACCCGGCGATCGTGCAGCAGATGAACTCCGACCCGTTGATCGCCGACGAGAAACAGCCCACACAGACCGTTGCCCAGATGGTCCGCGCCGACCAACGCCTCGAGCACGAGTTCCGGAATTTCAAGCTCCCGCTGCTCATTCTCCACGGCACGCACGACAAAGCCACCAAGCCGAGTGGCAGTCAGCAGTTCTACGACACGGCCGGGTCGAGTGACAAGACGATCAAGTTGTACGAGGGGGCGTATCACGACCTCCTCAACGACACGGATCGTTCGATCGTCATCGCCGACATCACGAACTGGATCGACTCGCGCCTTCGTTGACGCGCGGGCCGGCGTTTTGACTCCGTGCGCGGATTGCTCGCGAACCGGGCTGCCCCTCCGCGCGCCGAGCGGTCGCCCGAAGGACACTGGGACGCCTCGGAGCGGTCAATGCAACCGCCTCTGAGCGGTCAATTCAAATCAGCGATGTTTCCGAATCGATGAAGGACAGAAGTCACACCGCCGCGGAAGGACGCGATAGCGCAGGAGCTTGATCTCCGGCGACAGGAAGTCGACGCGCGCGGGCTCGAGGCGCATGAGGTCTGTGCTTAGGTATTTCTTGTTCGAGTCCGCGAACACCGTCGCGACGACGGCGTCCCGGCCGAGCTGCTCCTGTGCCACCAGCGCGCCGAGGAAATTTGCGCCGCTCGAGATGCCCACCGCGAGGCCGAGCACGTCCGCGAGCGCCTGGGCCATGAGAATCGCGTCGCCGTCGTCGACCGAGATCACGGCGTCGAGAAAGCGGAGATCGACGATCGGCGGGATGAACTCGTCCGAGATCCCTTGAATCCGATGCCGGCCGACCTTGTGGCCCGTGGTCAGTGTCGGCGAGTTGGACGGCTCGAGTGGATGCACCTTCACATCGCGCCGCAATGCACGGAGATGCCGGCCGACGCCCATGACCGTTCCACCCGTACCCACGCCGGCCACGAACGCGTCTACACCGCGGCCCGTCGCCGCACGGAGCTGAGCAACGATCTCCGGTCCTGTCGTCAGCTCGTGCGCCTCCGCGTTGTGATCGTTGCTGAATTGTCGCGGCAGGAAGCAGCCGGACCGGCGCTGCCCGAGGTCCTCGGCGCGTTCGATCGAGCCGAGAAAGCCGCCGTCTTCCCGCGCCACCAACTGAATGTCCGCGCCGAGTGAGCGAATGAGGTTGATACGCTCGCTCGACATCCAGTCGGGCATGAAGATCGTCACGGGATGTCCGAGCGCGCGGCCGATCGCGGCGAAGGAGATGCCCGTGTTGCCGCTCGTCGCTTCGACGATCCGACCGCCCGGCTCGAGCAAGCCGTCCTCGTAGCCGCGGCGAAGCACGTGCAGCGCCATGCGGTCCTTCACGCTGCCGGTGAAGTTCATCGACTCGAGCTTGGCGTACAGTGTTCGCGGCGCGCCGCGGAAAGTGAAGTCGATGGCGGCGAGCGGCGTGTTGCCGACGAGCGGCGTCAACGACTCGAGATGGTCTAACGCGTCGCCGACGGCTGAATCAATCGACGACGGGTACGCCATGGCTACTCCACGGCCCTCGCGGCCCGCGCGCCGCGGCGTCGCACGAGCGCGACGCCGAGGACAGCTGCCCACACGAGAAAAGCGTAGATCAGCGCGCGCTCTACGATGCCGAAACCCGGCGTCGGTTGCCGCGCGGCGAGTCGCGATCCGTACACACCGGCCGCGACACCCAGCGCGACGATTGTGGCCAAGGTGGCCAGCGAATAGATCCGGAATCGCGTGCCGAGGGAAAACGCCCCAAATCCCACCGCGCCGAGCATCAACACGACGAGCACCGCGGTGAGAATGATGTGCGGCAGACTGTCGTTGAAGCCGCCGGAGCCGCGCGGGTAGGCGGGGAAGAACGATCCGAGCAAGCCGGCAAGCGCATACGCCAGCAGGAGAAAACCGGTAACACGCAGTTTCGCTTGACCCGACGATTCGCGCAGCACGCCGACGGCGAAGGCGACGGCGAGCGCGCCATACACGACGAATATCGAGTTGACGAGATCCTTCGTCGGCGCGCCGACCGCCATCAACTCGCTCACGCCCTGCGACGTGAAGTTGTATCCGGGATAGCGAAGCGCGCCGAGGACGTCCGTGACGACATACGCAAAGGCGGCCAGTATCCCGCAGATCAGCAGGTTGTCCTGCAGCCGCGTTCGACCGCGAACCGTTGCAGGAGCGGGCGCCGCCGCGGCTGTTGCCTGTGGAATCCCGATTGTCGTCATAGCTCACCCGCCCCCGGACTCGTCCTTCTAATAGGTTGGTTCGGAGGGGGACGACTGTCTGTCGGCCGAAGGCCGCAGGGAACGTCAGGAGCCGCCTGACCTCGTCAGGGCGGAGCTGACCCGGAAGAAAGAAACGCCAAGATCTTTGCGTTGAGGAACGCTTTGTCCGCGGGACTGGCGCCCGCGCCGGCCGGATGTCCCCAGACAGAGGGGATCGGTGCCAGCGTGACGCCGCGAATGTAGTTCGCCTCGTACCGCGCGTCGCTCACCGGGAAGTAGAGGTCGGTCTCCGACGGCATGTACAGCACCGGCACCTTGATCGACGCCAGCGCCTTCTCGGTGTTTCCGCCGAAGCCCTTCGTTGTGCCGACGTCGTGCCGCTCCCACGTGCGGGCCTGAAGGATCAGATCGTTCGGATCGGCGCGGCTCAGGAAATTCCTGATCATGTTCGCGCGGAACGTCTCGAGCGACGTCGTGTCCGCTGCGCCGCGCTTCCAAAGCTCCTGACGCCACCATTCCTGCGAGTAAAGCCAACCGGCCCAGATCGACGCGAACATCTGCACGCCCTGCGTCGGCCGCGTCGTGTAATCGCCGTTGTGGAACGCCGTGTCCATCTGGATCGCGCCGATCTCTGCTTCGAGACGCACGACGCCGTGCGGCCAGCAACGCGCCGTCCCCGACGTCGCGACGATGCGATCGGCGAAATCCGGATAGCTCACCGCCCACTGAAACGCCTGCTCGGCGCCCATCGAGAATCCGATGACTGCTCGCAGGTGCCCGACGTGCAGCGAGTCGACGAGCAGACGATGGACCGCCTCGACGTTGTCGCGAATCGTCGCCACGGGAAAACGCGGACCGTGGAACGGCTCCGGTGTGTTGCTCGGGCTGGACGACTGTCCGTTGCCGAACAACTCCGTCGCGACGAGAAAAAGTTTTGCTGTATCGAGAGCGAGTCCGGGTCCGATCAACCACTCATAGCCGTGATGGTTCGCCATGTAGTGCGACGGCAGCAACACGACGTTGTCGCGCGCGGCGTTCAGATGTCCGTAAGTGCCATAGACGACCTTCACATTCGGAACCGTGGCGCCGGACTCGAACGTGAATTTGTCCATCACGAACATGCGATGTTCGGCCGCATGCGGCGCCTGGCCCGGCTGCGCCCGCACGATCCGCGTCGACGACAAGCCAACGAACGCCAAAGTGAGCATCCGATTCATGAATTCTCCTGACGAGCCACGCGCGAGAGGAAGTATCCGAGTGTGGCGCCGCCGGCGAGTGCCGCGGCGAGCGCGCCGAGCGAGGTTACGACGATCATCGTCGCGCGGCGAGCCGCGTCGGGTGCGCCGATTCGCCAGCCCGCCCTGTCCATCATCCGATAAACGACCAAGTGCGCCGCGGCCGCGGCGATCCCGCACGTGAGCGCGAGGCGCCAGCGCCTGTTCTTGTCGATGCGAAGTCCCGCGCCGAGAACGAGCACGGCGCTCGACGCGACAAAGAATACGGCCGGCACGAAGAGAAAGCCGTACACGACGTGGATCGGCAACGAAGGACCGCGCTGCTGTTGGACAACGAGTCCTTCGAGGGCCGTCAGCGCCAGTCCTGCCACCAGCGCGCCGGGACCAAAGCTGAGCGCGCCGGCGCGCGAGGCACGTCGCACGTCGTCAGCCCCGACACGGAGCGCCAGCTCGCGGCCCCACAGGCGGCCGCCGGCGATCATGCATGTAAGGGCGATCACGCCCGCGACGACGTTCCGCGCGATCGCGAGAGTTGAATGACCCGGCGTTCCGACGACGCCGCCGATTCCGACACCGATCGCGAATCCGCCGAACAAGTAGCCGGCGGTGAGCAGCGCTCCCGACAGCGGCGTGATGCGGTTCATGGCTCGATTCTACGGCGCCGCGGCGTCCTGGCAAACCAAGCCGCTCTACCGAATAAACACCAAAGCCGCTACAATAGCCCCATGACGGCCGAGATCCGGATCCTCTTCGTCGCCGATTCACACATCGGATTCGATCTGCCACAACGGCCACGCGTAGCTCGCCATCGTCGCGGCCACGACTTTCTCGCGAATTATCACGCCGCGCTCGGGCCGGCAATGCGTGGCGAGGTGGACGTTGTCATCCACGGCGGGGACGTCTTCGACCGTTCGCGACCGGTGCCGAGCACCGCCTATCAGGCTCTCGAACCCCTTCGACGCGTAGCCGCGAGTGGAGTGCCGGTTTTCGTCGTACCCGGCAACCATGAGCGCTCGCGAATCCCACACACGCGATTTGCGCTCCATCCCAACGTGCACCTGTTCGATCGCCCGCGATCGTTCACGCTCGAGATTCGGGGATATCGAATCGTCCTCTCCGGCTTTCCTTACGAGCGTGATAATGTGCGCGCGCGTTTTCCCGACCTGCTCCACGAGACTGGTTGGGCCGAGCACGACGCAGATTCTCGCCTGCTCTGCATACACCATTGCGTCGAAGGCGCGACGGTCGGACCGGCGGATTTCACCTTCACGACCGCCGCGGACGTCATTCGTCTCCGCGACATTCCGTCCGCGTTCCGCGCGGTACTCTCCGGTCACATTCACCGGCACCAGGTTCTTACGAGGGACCTGAGCCGCCGCAAGATCCCGACTCCGGTGCTCTATCCCGGATCGATCGAACGCACGTCACTCGCCGAGTTCGGCGAGCCGAAGGGTTTCATGATCGTGTCGGTGAGACCGGACGGGATGTCGTGGGAGTTTCGACAATTGCCGACGCGAGAACTCGAGATCACCGCGTTACGACCCCGCACCAGCAGCGCGACGGCAGCAAAACTCGGTCGCCCTGCGCAAAACGCGCCACGGCGTCATCAATCGCCTGTCGAAACTTCCTTCTTGTTTCCTCGGGAAGAGATCGAACCAGCGGCCCGAGCGCGGTGAGATCGACGAGAAACTGCCAGTAATCGGCGACGTTCTCGAACGTCCACGTCATGTCCACCGGCTCGATATGTACTGACGCGAAGTCGGCTCGATCGATGAGCATGAGCAGACGTGAGCGGTCGCTGAGCGCGAGAATGCCCGGATGCCAACCGTCCGTCGGCTTCGGCAAGAATCCCCATTCCATCAAGATCCGGGCGGGTAGCGACGCGAATGGATTCTCTTCAGGGCCGGTGAACACGGCGAACACGAGTCGTCCACCGGGAACGAGCACGCGCCGGCATTCGCGGAGCGACGCCAGCGGGTCGGGCATGAGCATGAAGCCCCAGCGGCAGAGCACCGCGTCGAACGATTCATCGGCCAGATCCATCGCCTGCGCGTCGAGGACGCGGTAGTCCGCGTTCGTGATGCCGAGCTCCGCTCCGCGGTTTCGCGCCGTCGCGACCATCGATGGCGAGAGGTCCGTCGAGAGGAGCCGTCCGTTGTCCAGTCGCTTCGCGGCAAGAAAGCCGGTATCGCCCGGTCCCGCGGCGATCTCGAGAACACGCATTCCCGGTCGCAACTCCGCGTGCTCGACCATCCACTCGTGTATCGGTCGCGATGCGGCCATCATCGCTTCGCGCTGACGGAACCAGCTCGCCGCCTGACTGTCCCACTCTTCCTTGATCCGCTCGGTTGCCTCGCTCGTCATGCCGGCAAACGTATGCCCGACGTTAAGAGGCGGCTAGACAGGTAAGCACTGCGCCGGTTGTCGTCATCCAACTTGCAAGAGTTCCAACGGGAGCGACAATGATTCGAGTCATCGGAGTATTCGCGGCCGCGGCCGTCGTAGGAGTTGGTTCGTTGCAGGGGCGCGGCGCGCCGTCCCCCCCAAAACCCACGCACCTCGTCGTCCACGAATGGGGTACGATCACGACGCGACACACCGCGAACGGCAGGGCAGAGGGCCGCCTCAACCGTCTCGACTACTTCGAGTCGCTCGCCGACTTCGTGCATCGCTACGAACCGCCGGTAACGTCGCGCGACCCGCTGCAATCGCTGCTCAAAGCGCCCGTCGGAGCCGGCCGCGCCGAGGTGACCATGCGCCTCGAGACTCCGGTGATCTATTTCCATCCAGCGCCCGGCTCGCCACCGCCTGCCCCATTCGACGTCACCGTGAACTTCCGCGGCGGCGTCCTCAACGAGTTCTATCCTGAGGCGACGCCGTCCGTGAATGGATGGAACGGCGAGCATCTGAGCGACGCCATGACGAGCACGCTCGCCTGGAAGTCGATCACGCTCACCGGAGGCGTCACACTGCCTCTCACCAAGAGTCACGTCTGGCTAGCGCCGCGCGACGTGAAATCCACGCCAGTCACCGTGAACGGCGGCGAGGTGGAGCAGTATCTGTTCTATCGAGGCGTCGCCAACCTGCCCGCGCTTCTCGGCACCGAGCTCACGAGAGAAGGCATGCTGCTGCGCTCTCCGGCGCGCCCGCCGTGGCTCACCACCGCATCGACGACGCTCGGCGCGGTGTGGGTTGCCGACATCCGCCGCAACGGTATAGCGGCGTTTCGAACCACCGAGCCGCTGACCATTGCGCGCGGTGACAGCAGCCGCGTTCTGGCGCGCGTCGCACCATTCAGTACGCGCGACTACTCGGCCGCCGAGCTCCAAAACCTCCGCGAATCGATGCACGCCGCGCTCGTCGCCCGCGGCCTCTATCCCGACGAAGCGACGGCCATGCTCGAGACGTGGAAGAACAGCTACTTCGGCGTGCCCGGACTCCGCGTCTTCTACATCGTGCCGAACGAATGGACGTCGTACTACCTGCCGCTCACCATCTCCACGCCGCACACGCTGAGTCGCGTGATCGTGGGCAGGATCGACATGGACACGAACACGCCGTAGTCGTCCCGCGCACACTCAGGCGGTCGTCGCTTTGCGCGCGGCCGCCTCCCACTCCGCTTCGGTCGGCAGACGTCCTCCGGCAGGATGGCGCCACGCGCAGTAATTGGCTGCTTCCGCGAGGCGCACACCGGTCACCGGCATCGCGTCATCCGGCCGCGTCGTCCACGGCGCGGAGACGTTGCGCGCGGTCACGTACTTCGCGTAGTCGCCCACCGTCACTTCGCGCTTGTCCAGACCGAACGACTCGAGCTGGACGGGATGAGCCGCTGTCTTCCACGGGACTCGCCGAGCGAGGACGCTATAACATTTGCCACGGACCCCAACCGCGCAACGCCAGACTGTTGCGCGGCCGTTGAGCGAGTGGTTGTTTTTCATGGCAGTGTTGTCATCCTGAGGAGCGTAGCGACGAAGGACCTAGTGTCCTCGACGCGTTACCAGGTTCGCAGAATAGATCCTTCGCTGCGCTCAGGATGACAGGCTTCCGTTCTACGGACAGACCTCCTCGCCGCCTCATGCCTCTGGGAAAGCTCGGTTTTCGCATCCTGCCGTTCCCGCCGCGACTCGACGCCGCGCTCCTCGGCCGTTTTCAGGGCCTCGCGACGCCGAACCTCGCGGACGCGATGGGACGATTCAACTTCATGGATGCCGGGATCCAGTCGCGAACGGGCTTGCCGCTCTTCGGACTCGCTGTGACGGTCAACGCGCGCCCCGCCGACAATCTCATGATCCACAAGGCGCTGCAGGTCGCGGCGCCGGGCGACATCGTCGTCGTCAACACCTGCGGCAACACGACGAGCGCCGTCTTCGGTGAGTTGATGTGCAACACCGCCGTCGCCGCTCGGCTCGGCGGGATCGTCGTCGACGGCGCCATTCGCGACGTCGATGGGCTAACGTCGCTCGGCTTTCCCGCCTTCAGCCGGTCTGTCTGCGCCGGTGGCTGCGACAAGGACGGACCCGGCGAGATCAACGTGGCGATCAGCTGCGGCGGCACGGTCGTCATGCCTGGCGACATCGTCGTCGGCGACCGCGATGGCGTCGCTGTCGTGCCGCGCGCGCACGCCGAGGAGGTGCTGTCGCTCGTCAGCGCGCTCGTGCAGCGTGAGACCAAGCGCGTTGCCGAAATCAAGGCGGGTGGCCTGTTCCGCGCCGAGATAGACGAATCGCTCCGCCGGCACGGCGTGATCGAGTAGCGGCGGTGCGCGCATGAACCTGTCGCTGCAAAAGCAGATCTTCGCCGGCCTCGCCCTCGGTACCGCGCTCGGCGCGCTCTCGCAGGTGATGTCGAATCCTTCGTTGCGCGACGCGCTCGTTGCGATCGAGCCGGTCGGCACGGCGTTCATTCGACTGGCGACGATGATCGTTGTACCGCTCGTCATCGGGAGCCTGTTCACGGCGATTGCGTCACTCGGCGACGTGCGAAGGTTCGGCGCGATCGGCGGACGCACGCTCGGCTACTTCCTGACGACGACCCTCATGGCCGCCACGATCGGCCTGCTCGTCGCGAGCCTCGTGCCGTTTCACACGGTGCCGCGGCTGGCGGCAAAAGCGGCCGAGTCGCCGCCGGCCGCGATGCCGAGCGTGTCGCAACAACTGGTCGCGCTCATTCCGCAGAATCCGTTCGGCGCGGCGGCACAGGGAGAGCTGCTTCCGCTCATCGTCGCCGTGTGTTTGTTCGCGGCCGCCGCGACAGTCTTGCCTGATGACAAACGCCGCCAAGTCGTGACCGCGTTCGAGCGGCTCAACGACCTCGCGATGATTCTCATTCGCTGGGTCATGCAGCTCGCGCCGATCGCCGTCTTCGTGCTCATCGCCGCGATGGTCGCGCGGCTCGGCCCCTCGGTGCTCGGCGACCTCCTTGCGTTTGCCGGCGCGGTCGTGCTCGCGCTCGCCATTCACGCGAGCCTCGTGCTGCTGCCCGCGGCGCGCGTCGTCGCCGGCTATCGCATCCGCGACTTCTTGAGTCGAACCTCGGACGCATTGATGTTGGCCTTGGCCACGGCGTCGTCGAGCGCGGTGCTTCCGGTGAGCATGGCCTCGGCGACGCGAATCGGTGTGCCGACCGAAGCGTCGAGCTTCGTGCTGCCGGCGGGCGCGACGATCAATAAGAACGGCGCGGCGGCGTACAAGGCGGTCACCGCCGTGTTTCTCGCTTCCATATATGGCCTTCCGCTCGGACCGAGCCGCCAATTGACGATCGTGCTCGCGTCCACGGCGGCAGCGTTCGCCGGCGCCGGTGTGCCCGGCAGCTCGCTGATCACGACGCTCATCGTCCTCAACGCGGTCGGCCTTGGCAGCGAAGCCGCCGCGGGGATTGCCCTCGTTGCCGCGATCGATCGGCCGCTCGACATGTGTCGCACCGCGGTGAACACGCTCGGTAATCTCGTCGGAGCGGCATGGGTCGGACGCGCGGTGGCGAAAGCGGATGAAATCGCGGTGGCTGGCTCGCCTCTTGATGCCGTTGCCCCGGCCTCCAAATCATTGGTTTCGTGACCCCGCCCCCGCCCCCGCCCCCGCGGACGATCAGCGAGAAAATTCTTTCGGCGAAGTCCGGCGGCAACGCGTTCGCCGGTGACGTCGTGGTGTGCGACGTCGACCTCGTGCTCGGCACCGACGCTTCGGCGCCGATGGCCATCGCCTATTTCGACCGGATGGGCGGCACGCGTGTGCACGATGCCTCGCGCGTTGTGTTCGCCCTCGACCACTACGCGCCGCCCTCGTCGCCGGCGACGAAGGGCTTTCATGATCAGGTGCGTGCCTTCGCGAAGAAACATGGTGTTCGCGTGTTCGAGGTCGGCGAAGGGATCAGCCACCAGATCGCCGTCGAACGCGGTCTCGCGCACCCCGGCATGCTCGTCGTCGGCGCCGACAGTCACACGGTGACATGCGGCGCCGTGAATGCGTTCGCCACCGGTGTCGGCTCCTCCGACCTCGCCGCCGCGATGCTCACCGGCCAGCTCTGGTTCCGCGTTCCGCAGACCGTTCGCGTGATGTTCGACGGTTCACGCCCGCCGGGAGTCTCCGCGAAGGACGTCGCGCTCACTCTCGTCTCGGCGCTCGGCGCCGACGGCGCCGAATATCACGCGCTGGAGTTCACCGGGCCCGCGGCGCGCGACTTCTCGCTCGACGATCGGCTCGTTCTCAGCAACCTCGCTGTCGAAGCGGGCGCCAAGGCCGCGGTGTGGCATCCGGACGCTGTCCTCGCCGCGCACGTCGCCCGGTTCGCGAGCGACCAGGGCGAGCCGGTATTTCCCGACGAGGACGCCCGATACGTCCGCGAGCTCGAGATCGACGTCGCGTCGGTCGTCCCGACGGTCGCGCTGCCGCACTCGCCGGACAACGTCGTGCCGATCGCGCAGGCGCCCGACACGCCAATTCACATGGTGTTCCTCGGCACGTGCACTGCCGGTCGCGTCGCCGACTATCACGAAGCGCTCGCCGTGCTCGAGCGAGGCGGAGGCAAATTGGCGAACGGCGTCCAACTCGTCGTGACGCCCGCCTCGAGCGACGTGGAGCGCCAGCTCGCGGCCGACGGAACGCTCGTCAAGCTGGCGCGCATGGGCGCCACGATCACGATGCCGGGCTGCGGTGCCTGTTGCGGGACGAGCGGCGTGATTCCCGGCGATGGGATGAACGTCATCTCCACCGCGAACCGCAACTTCAAGGCACGGATGGGCAACGCGACGGCGTCGATCTATCTCGCGTCGCCAGCCGCCTGCGCCGCGGCGGCTCTCACCGGGCGCATTACCGACCCCCGTTCGGTGGCATGAAGCATCACCGCGGCCGCGCCCGCCGCCTCGGCGACGACATCAATACCGATTACATCATCGCCTCCACTCGCAAGAAGGAGACGCTCGATGAGAACATTCTGAAGCAGTACCTCCTCGAGGCGGTCGACCCGGCGTTCGCCGCCACGGTGCGCGCGGGCGACGTGCTCGTCGCCGGTACGAACTTCGGATGCGGCTCGGCGATGGAGGTCGCGGCGACCGTCGTGCTGGCGGCGGGAATACCCGTCGTCCTCGCTCGGAGCTTCGCCCGCAGCTTCTATCGCAACGCGATCAACAACGGCTTGCTGCCGATCGAGTGCGATACGAGCGACATCGTCGAGGGCGACACGATCGCGCTGTCGATCGACGCGTCCGGCACAACCATTGTCAACGAGCGCACGGGTCGCCGAGAAACGCGCGCGCCACTCGGCGGGATCGCCGGAGATATTCTCGCCGCGGGCGGCCTCGTTCCGTACCTTCAGCGCGAAGGCCGCTTCGTACGGTGATCCACTTCGCAAATTGAAAAGTCCAGCGTGAATCGGTCGTGTCGCACGGCGCTTGCGAGTCGGACTAGTCAGCGGATCTCGGGCGCTCCGCACTGAAGTCGCAGACGGTCGAGCATGTGGCGCGGCGGACCGAGATTCGGCGAATCGATCGCGCCCTCGGCGTCGGACGCCGCCGACCCTTGCTGTTCTCCGTCGACGTCGTTGTACATCAGCGTCACTTGCCTCAGCAAATCGACGGTGATCGTCGTTCGTGGATTGCGACGAGCGTTGGCCGGGAAGGGCGGCCGGAGGTCGCCGCGCGCGTCGGTGTAGCGAAGAAGCTTTCCGTCGCTTCGCCAAACCGCCGTAACGACACGTTGCGCGGAATCCGCGTCGCCGAACCGAAGCGAGAAGCCGCGCTCACCCGGCTGGAGCGAAGCGGTCGGCTGCACGCAAGTCGCGACGGTGTCGCGGAACTCCACGGCGGGAATGAAATGACTCGGCGCGTACTGCGCGACGCCGGGGCGCGCGACCAGTACCGCGATCAGTATGGCAAAGCGGACATAACGCATAGAAGCGGCCTGCTACCTTGGATGCCGTATCATCGCTCTCACACGACCGATCACGTCAACGGACTTTCTGCCAATCTCCGCGTGGCCATCGCCGAGCCGTAGGCGGAATAGCGTTTGCCCGACTCTAATGAATGACGCGCGTTGGGCAGCGTCGTAGGACTTTGGTTGTAAGCCTTTTCGTCGCGGGGCAGGGCGTTCTCACGGGATGCGGAGCGACGAAGCCGTCGGCGTATACGACTGCGGCGCGGCGAACAGCGCGAGCTCGATGTCGATTCTTCCTGCCACTAGCCCCCGCTCGGCCCGGCCATCCTCGAGCGCAGCTCGACCATCGGTTCCTGACTCACGTTGATGAACCCTTTCCCAGGGCGATCGAGGTCGGCGATCACCATGATGACCGCCGAGAAGGCGATTGCCACGGCCAACATCACGGGAGTGCGACCTTTGCCTCCAACCCCGACGTGATAGCCGACCGTCGCCAGGGCGAGCAACGCGACGATATAGAGAACGACCCAATAGTCACGCGGGATGCGACTTCGCTCACGTACCATGAGCCGCTCTTGCTGTAGCTCGATGACTCTTCCGATGTAGCCGAGAAAGACATCGAAGCTCCCCGGATTCTTTTTCGCGACGGTTGCCGCGGCCTTCCACAATTGGTCGAGCAACTCGTCCGCCGAGCTGCCGCGTGGGTCAGGCTGGTTGCTTCCGAATCGTAGCCGTTCGTCGACGTACTGCCTGAGGATTGCGCGGACCTGCGCGCCCTCGGCTTCATCGGCCATGTCGGTCAGGTGGTAGCTCATCTCGATCGCGCTGGTCTCCTCGGTGAGCGCGACCTTTCTCGCGTGAAATGCGTCGGCGGCGATGCCGAACGTCACGGCGAGTAGAAACGCGAGCAGGCCCAGCGTCGCGGCCACCACGCCGCCCACGGTGGCCTCGTTCTCGGGCTTTTGCTTCGCCTTGCGGCGGTTGGCCCACCGATACCCGAGCTCGAGAGAGCCGAGGACCAGCAACAGCGTCCAAACAAGGACGCCGAGCAGAGGCAGGTCGGCGAGAAACGACTTCACGAATCACCTTGGCTGAGATCGGCCCGAAAGAACGGTTCGAGGTTCCGCCATCGCCGTACCCGAGCGTATGCGGTCGACAGAATTCGGCCGTTTCAACTTCGATCGTCCGGCGGAGTCCGCCGCAGCGGATACCTTGTCATTCTACAATCGTCGGGTAGATTGTCGGATGTCTAGGTATCGCGGAGCACCACCATGCCCGACGGGCGCGCCGATCTTCTCCAGGGAACGCTCGACCTCCTCATCCTGCAGACGGTGCAAAAAACGCCATTGCACGGGTGGGCCATCTCCAAGCGCATTCGCGAGCGCAGCGCCAACGTGCTCGACGTAAACCAGGGCTCGCTTTACCCAGCGCTCTATCGCCTCGAGGCGCGCGGACTCATCCTCGCCGACGAAGGCTTGTCCGAGCAGGGGCGCCGTGTGCGCGTGTATCGGCTGTCCGCGGCCGGCAAGAAGCACCTCGCGCAGGAAGTCGCCGGATGGCGGCTCTTCTCGCAAGCCGTCGAACGCATCCTCGTTCCGGCCTGACCATGTGGCACGCCCTCCGCAACTTGGCGCGTCGCCTCCGACAAGCTCCGCGCAACGACTTCGACCGACAGCTCGACGACGAATTGCGTTCTCACGTCGAAGCCGAGACCGATGATCTGATCCGCGCCGGTGTGCCGCGCGACGAAGCGAAGCGCCGCGCGATGGCGACCTTCGGCGGCTTCGACCGCTGGCGTGAAGAGGCGCGCGAAACTCGCCTCGGGCATCGTCTCGAGATTCTCGGCCACGATCTCAAGCTGGCCGTCCGCGGCCTGCGCCATTCGCCGTCGTATACCGTGCCCGCCGGCGCCACCATCGCGCTCGGCGTCGCCGCTCTCGCGACGATCAGCACGCTCGCCTACGACATCCTCCTCCGACCGCTCCCGTACGCCGAGCCGTCGCGGCTCGTCGCGGTCTATGAGCGAAACATTCCTCGCAAAGGCGATCGCAACGTCGTCTCGGGCGTTGCGTTCTTCGCGTGGCGTCAGCGCAGCCGCACGATGGATTCCGTCTCGGGAATCATGCCCGACACACGGGTCTGGACGACGAACGATGGCGCCGAGCGCGTGAATGGCGCGCTCGTCTCGCCGAGCTTCTTCACGCTGCTCGGCGTCCATCCGGCGATCGGCGGTGGATTCTCCGGCGCGTCGAACGCGCGCGAGATCATCGTCAGCCACAACTTCTGGTCACGCCGGCTCGGCGCCGATCCATCGATCGTCGGCAAGACCATTCGGATGGACGGTGCACCCGTCAGGCTCGTCGGCGTCATGGCGCCGAACTTCGAGCCGGTTCGTTTCGGCTGGCTCGGCGAACAAGAATATTGGGCGCCGCTCGACATTGGACCGCAGCAACTTCAGTGGGGGCGATTCCTGATTGTCGTCGCGCGCCTGCATCCGGGGGCGACAATCGCCGCTGCCGATCGCGAAGTGCACGCCATCCACGCGCAACTGCGCGGCGAAGGTTCGATCGCCGACGGCTGGGACACGCAGGTCTTCCCGCTCGATGGTGAAATCGTCGGCAGTGTGCGCGGCCCGGTCTACGCGCTGGTCGTCGCGTGCGGTTTGCTGCTCGTCATGGTGCTGACCAACACGTCGCTTCTCACCGTCGCGCAAGCGCGGCGGCGCACGGCGGAGTACGCGCTGCGTTCCGTCCTCGGCGCGACCCGCGCGCGTCTGCTCGGCGAGCGCGCCATGCGAACGCTCGTGCTCGCGGCGGGCGCCGCGGCGATCGGTCTCGTCATCGCGACCTGGACGATTCCCGCGCTGACTCGATTTCTTCCATCCGACGTGCCGCGTCTCGACACCATTCGCTTCGGAGGAACGGCCGTCGTCGTCGCTCTCGGCGCGGCCGGGCTCACCGCGATGGTTCTGGCGCTTGCACCATCGATCGGACAACGCTCGGTGGACGTGACCGTGTTGCACGGCGGCGATCGTCTCACGCGAAGCGCGCGAATGGGCTGGGTCGTCGTCGCCGAGACCGCCGCGGCGGTCGTGCTCACCGTATTCGCGGCGCTGACGCTGCGCAGCTTCGATCAGCTCTCCAACGTCGCCGTCGGGTTCGATTCAAAAAAACTCATTGCATTCCGCGTCGCGTTCGACGGGCCCGGGATGGACAGCATCACGGCGCCGGCTGCCGGCCGCGAGCTGATGCGCCAGCTGCGCGCCATCCCAGGCGTGGTAGCGGCGGCGCGCGCGTCGCGCCGCCCGTTGCACGCCGGTGGAACAGCGACGACCGTCACGCCAGAGGGGTTTGGCGATAAAGACCGCTCGGCGTATCCTACGGCCGACATACGCTGGGTCGACGCGCACTACTTTCGCACCCTCGGCATTCCGCTCGAGTCCGGCCGGCTGTTCTCGAACGCCGACGGCCCAAAGGCGCCGCCGCGTGTCATCGTCAACGAAGCATTCGTGCGTAAGATGTGGCCGGCCGAGCGACAGATTGTCGGCAAACGGTTTGATCTCCGTCTTGGCGGTCCGACGACGCGCGAGATCATCGGAGTGGTCGGTGACGCGCGGCTCCAGAGCCCTCGACGCGAGCCGCGTCCGACCGTCTACATCTTCACGGAACAACAGGACGATGGCGACCAGTTCGACGTCCTGCTGCGCGTATCCGGCGACGAAACTCCGGTCTTCGCGGCTGCCCGCCGCGTGGTACAGGGAATCGCCCCGAGCGTTCCGCTCTATCGCGTCGAGAGCATGACCACCACTATCGGCAAGTCGATCGCTCGCGAGCGAGCCACCGCGCAGCTTTTGTTCTTCTTCGCGGCCTCGGCGCTCGTTCTCGTCGCTGTCGGTGTGTACGGACTGTACGCCGGAGAAGTCTCACGCCGCCGCCGGGAGATCGGCATCCGGATGGCTCTCGGCGCGACGCGTCGTGTTGTCGTGCAATCGCTCCTCACGCGCGCGCTGTTGCGAGCGGCGGTCGGCGCGGGAGTCGGAGGACTCGCCGGCGTTCTTGCCGCGCGCGTGCTCGACTCGACGTTGTATGGCGTGCGCTCGACCGATGCGATGTCCTACGGCGCGTCGGTCATCGTCGTGGTGTTCGTCGCGATCGGCGCGACGCTGCTCCCCGCGCTCCAGGCCGCGCGGGTCGCGCCGAGTTACGCTCTACGCGCCGAATGATCGCGTAGGCAGATAATTCAACGCGCGAAGGGCGCGCAGCGTGATCCACCGGTTCGGCGCCCCGACAGCGCCGGCGAGCTCTTCGTGCGGCGTGTCCTTGTGGCGAACGTCGAGCAGCCATCGCCCGTCCGGCTGACGGCGGTCGAGCACAATCCCGATCGCCTCATCCCATCTTTCGTCCGGCGGAATGCTTGCCGCTCGGAGGTAGTCGAGCGCACGTAACGCGTCGTAGTGCCACAGCGGCGGAAACGCGAATTGCATCCAGGCCGGCTGGATGATGGCGCCGGTAGACTTTCGGCGAAGAAGGCGCCGCTCGAGCAGATATTCCTCACCACGTCTACGCGCGTCGGTCACGGCGGCGCTCGCGCCGAATGCTTGCTCGAACGCCAACAAGCCTTCGAGGACACAAATGGTCGTGTGGAAGGACGAGCGGACGGACCCACGCTCGGCTTCACAGTTCCAACCCCCGTCGGCGAGCTGCTCGCTCACCAGCCGCTCGACGAGCCGGTCGCTGCGTTCGTCGAAGTACGCGCCGAGCGCGACCACCCGGCCGTTGATGCATGGCTCGACCTCGCCCTCGAAGAACGGCGAGTTTCCGAACTCGGGGCCCCACGTGACCTGATCACGAACGAGGTCGATCGCTCGTCGCGCTCGCTCACTCGCCGGATCGACGCCGAGGTCGCGCAGGAAGACCAACGTGTACATGTTCGACCACCAGAACGGCGTCCGAACGCCGTCCCCCCATTGGCCGTCCGCGCGCTGCTCGTCGAGCAGCCGCGCGCCCCAACCCTCATTGGCAACGCGCGACCGCTCGGCGGCGACGACGTCGGCGGACGTCGCGGTGAGGTCGCGCATCACCTGCCAGCGAATCGACGGGTCGCTGTCGAGGAGCCAGTCGACGACGGAACCGATCATTTGCAGTCCATCGGTGTCGAACTCCGTGCGGCGTGTGCGGCGTCCCGAGGCGACTGCACCGGCGACTGCGAGTCCGAGCTTGACCCAGCGACGCGTCCACGAGCTGTTCATCACCAGACACCGGGCAGCAGCCGATAACGCACGCGCGCCGCGTAGTCACCATAGCCTGCCAACTCATGGTGGAGAAATCGCTCCTCGAGGCCAATCCTCACTACGAGGAGCACAAGCGGAACAATCGCGAACAGCGCCGCAGTGTACGACGCGAGCCATAAACTCAGACCTACGTTCACCAACGGATTCCCGGCGTACATCGGATGCCGGATGATGCCGTAGATCCCGCTGTCCACCACCGTGTGCTGTCGATCGTCCTGATGACGGACCACAGCAACGGCGAACGGATTGGTCCGCAGGGCTACACCGATGAGAATCCAACCGACTGCGAACAACCCGAGCCCAACGCCGGCAACCATGAGCGGTGGGCTCGGCAACATGTGCCAACGGAAAACGTCGAGCGCCGCCACAGCGGGCACGCCGACGAATGCCGTTCCCATAAAGGCGAGCAAGAGCAACCTGTCGCTCGAGGGCTGCTGTCGATGAATCAGCCCCGTAGCGCGCTCGCGGAGCAGGCCGGGATTGACGCGGAACACCACGAGCGCGCTCGAGATCCTCACGACGAGCAGCACGCCGAGCAGTACCCAAGCTCGCGGCCACGCGATCGTGCCCGCCGCGACGAACAGCACGACGGCGATAACCGCGGCGTCGGCGACCACTCGCAGGAGTACCCTGAGCATCGATCGCTACCTGAAAGGCGAAGTAACCATCCGTCCGAATGGAACGTTATTCCATTGTGAGCTGGTTCCGATAGCCAACGTTCGAGGTTACTTATGCCCCGCCATTGGCACGTGCTGTCGCTGGCCCTCCTGCTATCTGTCGGCCTCCCCGCCGCCGCCCCTGGCCAACAGCCCGGCTCGGCCGGCGCCACGCGCCCCAAGCTCGAGGTGCTGCGCTCGCTTCCCGAAGGCCAGCTCTTTCCGCTGATGAATCTCGTCGCGACGTCCCTCGGTGTGCATTGCGACTACTGTCACGTGCAGGCCACGCCTGATCTCTCCAAGACTCCATCGAACGCGGGTGGCTGGGTATGGGATCGTGACGACAAGCAGCCCAAGCGCCGAGCGCGCGAGATGATGAAGATGGTCGTCAACGTGAACGCAACCGTCTTTGGAGGAGAAGCGCGCGTCACGTGCTACACATGTCATCGCGGTACGACCCAGCCGGCACGCCTCCCGCTACTCCCGCCCGCGCTCCCGGGTTCCGCACGAACGCCGGCTCCGACCCCGCTGCCCTCGGCGGAGCGAGTCTGGGCCGCATATGTCGCCGCCGTTGGCCAAGTCCCTGTCGCCGCGACCGGCAACGGCATGAGCATTCGGGGATGGGACGATCGTCCGGAGGGACGTTATGGAAAGTTTGAAGTCACGGTGTCGGGATCCGATCGCTATCGCATTACGCTGACGACACCGGACCTCACGACCACCCAAGGCCTGGACGGCGACGTCGCCTGGGCCGCCACTGGCGACCGTGTACAGCGGCTGTCGCCCGCGGACGTCGCGCGAATGCGCCGACTTGCCATGCGGTATCGCCCGGTGAAACAGCAACCGCCCAACCCCCGAGTCATCGGGATCGAACGCGTCGACGACCACGACGCCTATGTGGTGCAGGGGAGAATCGACTCCATCACCACGCAGCGGTCGTACTTCGACGTTGTCACCGGCCTTCTGCGGCGGGAGATCACCACGACCGAGACGCTCCTCATTCCGCTCGAGGAGCAGGTGGACTACGACGACTATCGCGACGTGGGCGGCGTGCAAATGCCGTTTCGGGTCCGGTTCTCCGACGGTGCACCGTACTCGACGACGACGCGGACGATTATGGAAATCCGCAACGTGCAAGTCGACGACGCGCTCTTCCGTCCGCCGTCGACGCTTCGCTAGACCACGGGACTCACCTGTCCGCCGACCACTCGCCAACCGACGCCGGGTTCGCGCGCCCATACGCGGGTGTACCGGTAGGTTCCGTGACTACGCGCTCCCATTACGTCGACAGTAAGACGCGCCCGCAGGCTGGTCACAGCGACGTCGGAACCTACGCGCCGGACGCGCAGCTCCTCCGGCACATGTTCGCGGAAGCGAACCGCGCCTGATGCGTGTGCCTTCAAGTCGTCGCTCTTTGTCGCAAGTCGCCCGTCGGGGCCCGCGAACAAAAGATCTTCCGCGAGCAGGACATCCAATGCGGCAACGTCGGCGGAGAGCTGTGCTTCCCGGAGTCGGTGCTCGAGCATCACGATCTCCGGATCGGGCGTACCCACGAGAGCGTTCGAGAACAGCGCTACGACATCCGCGCGATCCTTCGCCGCCGTCTCCGCGCCTGGGCGCGCGACAGACTTGTCAACGAGAAGCGACTCGCGACTCACGAGAGAGGCCTGCACGCCGTTGAGCTGCGCGACCGCATTACCGAAACTCTCGTGCGGCCATTCGCCGCGGCCGGCGTCGAGTGGCGTGGAGATGCGTCCCTCCGCGTCGCGCGCGAGAAACGCGACCTCGAGGCGAACGCCTCGACGACCGTAGCACGTGTAGCCGTCCTCACCGATTTCAGGCTGATGAGTCCAGCCGGCGTCGCTCAAGAGCTCGGCCAATCGGATGCGATCATCGATCCACACCGCGACGTCGATGTCGGCGTGCTCGCGAGTCACTCGGCCGACGTGGAAATCGACCGCCCAGCCGCCAAAGAGCCAATACGGCAGGCGATGCTCCGTCAGCAGACGGTCGAGCTCCGCGAGCGCGGTGAGTTGATCGGTGTTGCTGTGCGTCTCGGCCATCACGAAATAATCGTGAGGCACCCAAATGCGCGCATGGTCTGTTTCTTGATGCGAACGGTCGCCGTCTCCAACGGAGCTGCAACGTGTTCCATCACGCCAAACCGTTCTCTGGGTTTTCGGTCAACAGTCTGGACCAGGCTCGAAGCTTCTATCATGACACGTTGGGCGTCGACATCGATGAGACGCCGATGGGCATGCTGCAGCTCAAAATCGACGATGACACCAAAGTGTTCGTGTATGAGAAGCCGGACCACGCGCCTGCGACATTCACCATCCTGAACTTCCCGGTCAACGATGTCGAAAAGGCTGTCGACGAGCTGGCCGACAAGGGCGTCCGCTTCGAGAGATATAAGGAAGGCGACATCAAGACGAACGAGAAGGGCATCGCTCGACCCGGCGGAGGGCAAGGACCCAAGATCGCGTGGTTCAAGGATCCGGCCGGAAACATCCTCTCGGTTCTCGAAGACCCGACGCGGCGCGCCGACTAGTCACGTCTGTCGGTTTGAAGCGGACTCCGCCATCCCGCGAGTGGAGGCCAAACGATACTGGACGATCACGGCGACCTAGCGTGCGCAGCCGACTCTCGAGATCGGCTACTCTTCTCTGATCGCCGTCATCGGATCGATCGTCATCGCTCGGCGGCCCGGAATCGAAGCCGCGGCGGCGGCGCAGCTGATGAGCATTGTCAACGCCGCGGCGATGACGGCGGGATCTCGCGGCGATACGTGAAACAGAATCGGCCTGATTCGCTCAGCGAGCGCGATCGCCACCACAGCGCCCGCTGCCGCCCCGATCGAAACCTGGCGAACACCCTCGCGCACGATGAGCGCCAACACGCGCGTGCGGTCCGCGCCGAGCGCCATGCGCACGCCGATCTCGCGTCGCCGAAGCGCGACGACGTGGCTCAACACTCCGTACAGGCCGAACAACGCGAGCAACAGGGCAAGTGCGCCGAATGCCGCGAAGAGTCGTGCTCCGAGCTCCCACGGCCGATATTCTGACGCGAGCATCTCCGACATCACATGCACCTGCCGGCGACGTGTCGCAACCGGATCCGTACTCGCTGGCGCGGTAGTATCGCCGACGATGGCGCGAAGCCGGTCAGCAATCGACCGCGTTGCGCGCGAGGTCCGCACGACGAGCGCATGTGCGGCGGTCGTCCGCTCCGGACGCTGATCAAACGCGACGTAGAAGACCGCCTTAGGGTCTTCCACAATCTCATATGAGTGTGCGTTCTCGGCGACGCCGATGACGGTGTAGCATGCCGCGTCCCGCCGCTCGATGCGAAGACACTCGCCGATCGGATCGCGACGCGGCCACACTCGCCGCGCGAGCTCCTCGCTGATCACCATCACCGGCGGGGCGCCGAATTTATCAGCTGCGGAGAGATCGCGACCACGGAGGACCCTCGTCCCCACGACGCCAAGGTATCCTGGCTCGGCCGCGACGAATCCGATGTCCAGTCCGGATACCTGCAGCGTATCACCGTTGCGATCGAAGAATGCTCGTGCGCCAAACTGTTCGTCGAGCGGAACCGTTGCCGAAAGGACGGCGCCGGTCACGTCGGGCAGATTGCGCGCGACGGTGGCGATTTCCTCGAGCGTCGGACCCGTTGCGCTGTCGGGACGCGTCACCGTGATGACGCGGTCCACGTCGAGTCCCAGATCGACCGATCGAATGTTGCTGAGTGAGCGCGCCTCGAGCCCAGTGCCGATGAGCAGCGTCACCGAGAGCGCGGCCTGCACCGCGACGAGTGCCACACGAACTCTCGAACGCCGGCCGCCGCCGTCGCGAATCGTAGTCTTGAGTGCGGCCACCAGATTCGGCCGGAGCGCGGTCGAGAGCGGGACGATCGACGCCAGCAGACCGACACCGAGGCCGAGTCCGAGCGCGAGCCACGCGAGCCGTGCATCGAACGGCGCGACGGGCAGCTCGATCCCGGGGAGCAGCATCGCCCGAAGCAGAGCACCGATCCACGCCGCGAGGACGACCGCGGCGATCGTCGCCAGAAGGGCAAGCAGCACCGATTCTGTCGCGAGCAGGGCAATGAGCCGCCGTCGCGACATGCCGAGTGCGACGCGCACGCTGATCTCGCGCTCACGCGCGACCGCCCGGCCAAGCAGAAGATTGCCGACGTTGGCCGCGGCCATCACGAGCAGCAACAGCGCCAGCGCGCCGAGCAACGCGGCGATGGTCTCGGTTTGCGTCATTCCGTCAGGGCCGCGGGCGCCGAGGAGCGAGCCGGGCACCACGCGAACGAGCGCGGCTCGCCCGACGCCCGGCCGCGGGTTTGCCTTGGTAAAGGCGGCGGCGTCGTGCACGCCGGTCTCCACGCGTTGAACTAGTTGTTGCTCCGCGCGACCAGCCGGCGCCCTCGCGAGAACTCTGAACGCGATCGTGCCCCAGCTCTCGTACCACGGCGCGGCGCCCGGCCGGTCGCGGAAGCCGGTGAACCCGCCGAGCGGCAGCCACAGGTCGGCACCATCGAGATCGATGCCCGCGAAGCCGCGCGGCGCGATCGCTCGAATGGTCACCGGTCTGCCGGCGATACGAACGACGCGACCCAGCACGTGCGGGTCGCCGCCGAGCTCACGTTGCCAGAACGTCCACGACGCGATCGCTGTCGACGCCGGCACGCCGAAGCGCCCGCTCTCCGCGTCGAAGTCGGTGCCGGCGAGCGGCCGAGCGCCGAGCACGCTGAGGAAGCGGGGTGTCACCCACTGCGCCTTTATCCGTCGCGATGCCCCGCCGCCGGCGTCCACCTCGACGTCGCGCCGCAACATGATCGCGCTCGTGAGGCCGCCCGCCGCGATCGACGAATCGATGAACCGTGCCTCGGGTAGTGAGAAGCGTGCCTGGAAGAAGCGCTGACCGTTCGCGCGCTGCCGCTCGACGTAGATCTGTCGCACCTCATTCGGCGCGCGCACGCCCCCCGGCATCCGGAAGAAGAGGGGATCGACCACTGAAAACACGGCGGCATTCGCGCCGATGCCGAGTGCGAGAATCAGAATAACCGTCGCGGCGAAGCCGGGCTGTTTTCGAAGCCCGCGCGCGGCGTAGCGGAAATCTTGCCGGAGTGCGTCTACGGCGCGTCCACGCCGCTGTCGCCCGAGTCGGCGGCGGTCGCTCTCGCGAATCTTCGCCATCGCGCTCTCCATGTCGCCGAAGCGCGCAAAGGCCTGGTGCCGCGCCTCGCTGGGCGGGAGTCCGGATGTGATCAGCTCTTCGGTTTCCGTCTCGAGATGAAAGCGCACCTCGTCGCGCAGGTCGCGCTCCGGATCAGTGCCGAACAGCTCGCGGTAGCGACGCCAAGAGGGAACTTTCACCCTTGCTCATCCCTCGGCGGGCAGCGTGGTCGCCGACAGCATCGACGCGACGGCGTCCGCGTATCGCCGCCAGCTCGCCGACTCCGCGCGCAGCAGCTGCCGTCCGCGAGTGGTGAGCGTGTAGAACCTGGCTCGCTTGCCTTTCTCGGACAGTCCCCACTCCGACTCGACGCACTCGCGCTCCTCGAGTCGATGAAGCGCGGCATAGAGCGAGCCGTCGAGCACCTCGAACGCGCCGCCCGAGGCGGCGCGGATCATCCGTGCGACCGCGTGGCCGTGCCGTGGTCCCCAAGTGAGCGCCTTGAGGACGAGGACGTCGAGCGTTCCCTGCAGGAGATCCGGTTCGCCGGGCATATTCCCTCACGCTTCGAGGGCATGCTACGAGTCATGTCCTCGAATGTCAAGGGAATCAACCGGCTGGCCGCGGTCCCGGGAATTTACAGGCCCAGCCGCACCCGGATATCGAGCAATACGTTCTTCGGCGCCGATTCGACGATCACCGTCGACCCCGAAGGCCGCACGATCATCTTCTCCACCGGCCCGAGTCCGCGGCCACGTCCGTTGTTGCCGCGGCGATAATAGATCACTTGGCCCGTCTTGATCGTCTCGACGCGCACGACCTCGAAGCCGTGCATGATCAGAACGTCACGACTCACCACGACGGCCTGGGCCGGCGTCACCTGCTTCTTCGCCTGACCTGGCGGAATCTTGTCCGACCCGTGACCTCGTCCCTGCGCCAGCGCCGGAGTCGCCGGTGCGCCGAGTGCCGCCATCAACGCGACGAACGCGACGATCGTGGAGAGCGGCGAACGAAGTCGGGAGCTGGATGCGCGCATATGAGAGTCCTCGAATTGGGTGAGCAAAAGCTCATCTCAAAGACGCATCTCGTCGCGATGCGGCAACCCGTCAGTGTCTCACGTCACAATGCGCGGTCAAGATCCTTATCATTTCCGTTAGGCGCGTACGACTTCCCGTCAAATCCGCTAACGCGACGCTAACGCATCGACAATCCTCGTGCGGCCGTCGTACTGTCCACGAAGAGCACCACGTCGAAGGTTTTGCGCGGTGCTATCGTCGTGACGTACATCCGCGGCGCGCTGGCGTCGAAGACGGAACCAACCCACCGCGTCTTCTGCGCGCCATCCAGCCATGTGGTCAACGGCCCGGCCGGCGGATGTCGTAGGTCGAGCGCGAAGACCGGCGTGCGCGCCATGGCGAGCAACGCGTCGAAGCTGCTGGAGTCGGCCGCCCCCACCGTGTGTTGCTGCAAGGTCGTGTATTGTCCATTCGCTCGGCCGACGGCCTGGAACGATCCACGATTGAACGCAAAGCCGAGGACGACCATCTGTGAGCCGTACGTGTCGCGCAAGAATGCACCCATCGGCTTGTATCCTGCGCTCGCCGCGGCTACGTGACCATTGTGTGCCCAGAGGACGATCTTCGCGCTCGGATTCTGATCGAGAATCCACTTTATGTTCTCGGCCATGCTCTGGTCGCGCGACGCGCCGCCCGCGCGCGACTCCATCGCCTGCACGACGACGCGTGCATTCTGCGTCGCCCATCGCGCCGCCGCGGACGTGTCGGGCGACGTCCGCAGCTTGTCGTAGATGGCGCTCCACGCGGCAAGCACTGTGGCTGCGCTGGCAGACGCCGGTGCGGTGGGAGTGGCCGTTCGAGGGCGAGCCATGCGGAGCGTCGGATGCCCGTCGTGTGTGATCGCCGGATCGACGCGAATGGAATACTCGGTTCCGCTCCTGCCGAAACCGCGTGTTGGCGATGACGACAGCGTGAAGTCGAACGCCGGATTCTCGTACTTTGTGCCGTCGATCTCGACGGCGAGGTCCGCGAACCACGCCGTACCGTAGCCTGGATGCAGCACGCCGAAGTTGATGTTGTTGGTTTCCGCCGGGATCTTCAGCTCGAGCTCATACCGCTGCCACTCGGTCGTCCCACGCGGGCCGTTGGACTGCATGTTGTTGAAGGCGATCGCCGTTCGTTCCTGGCCATCGGCGCGCCACCAGAGCCCGGCGTAGCCGCTATCGACGGCTTCCGTCTTCATGTAGCCGCTGAACCGAATGGTCTTTCCGGCGGCGGCTGAAACGGGAAATGTCCCGACGAGTAGGCCGAACGCTGCCCCGGGCGCGGTGATCGGTGCGGCCGCGAGCGCGACGGCGTTTCGCACAGTCGGCTCGTACGTCGGATCGACGCGCTGCACGTAGGCGCGGACGATCTCCGAGGCGACTGTCGTCGTCTGCATGTCGAAGCCGGTGAACTGCACGCGTCCTTTGCCGGATGCGTTGAACTCGCGCATCCAACGGATCATGTCGAGCACCTCTTCGGTGTTCCACGTCCAGAAATACATCCCGCGCAACAACTGCGCGGGATCGCCCGTGCCGTTCAGGACATAGTCGTTGAGGCGATAGGCCTCGGGCATGTTGGCTTCGATCGAAAAGATCGTGAAGCCCATCCGCGTGGCGAGGAACTCCAGCATCCGGTGCTTGAGCTGAAAGAACTCGCGCGTGCCGTGTGTGGCCTCGCCAAGTGATACGATGCGAGCATCGCCGATGATGCGACGCAGCGGCTCCATGTCGTCGAAACCATGTCGTGCCTCCACGGTCTTGAGAGGGACGGCGTTGGTCCGGATCCAGCTGGTGACGTCCGCCTGTGCGTGAAGCGTGCACGGGAGAAGCAGAGCGTTTGCAAACAGTATCCAGCTTCGGCGCATTCGTGCCTCCAGGCGACAACGTCGACCGCGACCGCTCGGGCCTCGCGCTGTGAGCGCGGGCTCAGCGTGAAGAAAATGTGTGGATCATGATACTCTCGAGGCGTTCACGTGGCCAATTCCTCGACGATCACAGTTGCAACAAGGCTGGACCTCATGCGTCGGCATGGTTCAGTTTTGTGAGCCAATGGGCACTTACAATACCGCTTTCGGCACCACCCGCCTGAGCCAGACCTTAATGCGCTTTCCAACGCTAACGGCGCCGTCGGGATTGAAATCGGCCTTCGTGTGCCAGGCATTGTCGGGTTGCGTATCGACGTCCATGGCATGTCGAAGATCTTGCGCGATTCGCGCGTTACGAATGACCGCGAAGCACTCGGTGTTCAGGTTCGCGCTCCGCGGGTCCAGGTTGAAGGTCCCGATGACTGCGACGTGGTCGTCCACGACCATGGATTTAGCATGGAGCCCGAACGTTGGCTTGTAGTCGAGCGTGGCCTGCAACGCACCGGTCATCACCTGACGCCGCACCTGAGCGTCAGGTTTGAACTCGTAGATCTCGACGCCAATCGTCAGCAGCGCATCGCGCTCGCGCTGATAGCCGCTGAACGCCTCGAGGTTGTCGGTCGACGCAAGGCTGTTGGTGAGAATCCGCACGCGCACGCCGCGCGCGATGACCTCGCGGAAAAGGCCCTGGCTCAATGGCGTCGTCACGAGGTACGGAGATTCGATCGTCACCGACTTCTGCGCGCCCTTGATGAGCCGGATCAGCTCCTCGGTGCTCGCGCCGCCGCCACCGATTCCGCTCGTTCCAGCGTTCTTGCCGGGGACGTCGCTGACGAAGGTGACGCTGTCCGACCACACCATCGCTCCTGATTCGAGAATGCGAGTGAACGCGACCGGCACCGACTTGATGCGTTCGCGGACCTGCGGCCAGAAGTTGCGTGGGTCGCAGGCATACTCGTGCAGGTAGCGATACGCGGTCGCTGTGTCCGGCGTGACGGTCGTCCGAACCAATGACCGGATAGGCACACTGAGCGCATTGTTCCAGAACTGATCGAACGATCGTTGCACATCGGCCGATGTACCACCGAGCAGCAGGACATCGCGATCGCGAAAGTTGAACTCGTGATCGTAGTCGAAGTACTCGTCGGCGATGTTCCGGCCGCCCGTAATGGCGACCTTTCCATCGACGATGAACGTCTTGTTGTGCATCCGCTGATTGAAGCCGCGGAAATCGGTGGTCAGGTTGAAGAGTTTGGTCGGGAGATTCTTGCCGATGTTTGCGGTTGGGTTGTACAGACGAATCTCGATGTTCGGGTGTGCATCGAGCGCGAGCAGCTCCGCGCCACCTACCTCGAGCATGAAGTCGTCGACGAGGATCCGCACCTGGACGCCGCGGTCGGCCGCGCGCAGGAGGTAATCCACCGCGATCAACCCGACGTTGTCCGCGGTGAAGATGAAGTACTGGACATCGATCGTGCGCTCGGCAGCTTCAGCGAGCCAGGCGCGCGAGACCAGCGACACGTCCCCCTCTTCGAGCGAGTAGACGCCAGTGCTGGTTCGCATCAGCGGAGCCAGAGGCGCGAGGTGCTCGGAGAGCTTCACGCCCGTGGTGTGGACCTGCGAACAGAACGCGGGGTCGGCAGCAATGGTGCGTGCGGGCGCACCCTCACGCGTGCACGCAGCAAGAAACGTTGTAGTGGCGAGGACGAAGATGAGGCGCGTGCTGATGGGCATTCCTTGAAATGACTCTTGATGATGTAGCTTCATCGGAGGGGCGGATGCCGGGCTCATGTGGCACGGCCGAGAGCAATTGTCGGATGCCGATGATCGCAAGCGACATCTCCAACGAGATTTAGACGATCCCATCCAGGAAGAGTACCGAGCCGTCCGTGACGAGCCTTGGGTTCGGTGCGCCGGGGCTTGAACTACTCAACGCAGAGGCGCAGAGGGCGCGGAGACGCAGAGGGCGCCGTTGGTGCTTATCACTCCTCGATCAACGAGCCCGGACGAACTTTCTTTGGGACTGCCGCTCGGGACGCCAAGAGAAGCCTCCCGAGCGTCTGGTCCCAAGAAAATCCCGGCTCGTGGTGCTTGAGCCCTCCTCGGTAGCGGAGCCCTCTGCCGTCCTCTGCGTCTCCGCGTCTCTGCGTTAAGTAGTTCAGCAGTGCGTCCCGATAGAGAGCCGCTAGCGCATCCACGGCGGCGAATCCTCTTTCTTCTTCAACTGCGGCGCTGGGCGCCGGGCAGGAAAAACGACGACCTGTGAACCTCTGTCGGCCTCACACATTCGACGTTGCAAAATGCAAACGTGCGCGTATTAACAAAGACGAACGGGCAAGAGTGAACCGACCGTGGAAACTGGCCAGCCATTAACACAATAATCGTGAAGGCGACGAGCGATGTCTGACGCATTTTTCAAGAAGGTATTCGGGGATGCGGAGCCAACGAATGTCGGGAGCGGCTGGATCAGCGGTGTCCTGGGCGTGTTTTTTGGCCTGCTTGGCTTCGGCGGCGCTCTGTGCCTGCATTTTCCCGCCCTGCTGACGTTGCCCGACGCCCGAGCGCATTACCCCATAGCGATAATGCGTTTGCTCATTCAGGGGACGATCGCAGCAGCTTTTGTGTGCTCCGCCATCTCCGCGATCCTGCGGCAGCGTAAGGTTCTCGCGCTGACCGGCGGGCTCCTCGCGGCAGCGGCGGCGCTGCTGGGCGGCGGAAGCACGCCGTTGCCAAACGAGGTCGCGTCACACTACGGCATCGGCTTCGACTGGTTCCTGCTCGACCTGCTGGTGATGACCCTCGTGTTCGTTCCGGTCGAGCGGTTCTGGCCGCTGCATCCCGGGCAGAAGACCTTCAGGCCGCAGTGGACCACCGACGCATTTTATTTCGTGGCCACGCATCTCCCCGCGCAGCTGCTCACCTTCCTCATGGTCGCGCCTGCCCTTTTGCTGACCAAATGGCTGGCCATTCCGCCGCTCCAACATTTTGTCCAACGCTGGCCGTACCTGGTGCAGCTCATCGCGGCGATCTTCGTCGCGGACCTTTTCCAGTATTGCGTCCACCGGATGTTCCACACCGTCCCATTCCTCTGGCGCTTCCACTCGATCCATCATTCGATCGAGACCCTCGACTGGATCGCCGGCTCGCGCTCCCACTTCTTCGACATCGTCATCACCCGCGGGCTCATCATGATTCCGATGATGATGGTAGGCTTCCCGCAGAGCGTGCTGGCAGGCTATCTCGTATTCGTCTCCTTTCACGCCACATTCTGCCACACTGATTTCCGCCCGGATGCCCACTGGCTGGAGCGATACGTCGTGACGGTGCGCTATCACCACTGGCATCACGCCGCGGACAAGAACGCGGTCGACGTCAACTTCGCCATCCATTTGCCCTTCCTCGATCGGCTGTTCGGAACGCACTACCTTCCGAAAACCGCCTGGCCCGAGCGCTATGGCCTGATCGACGACTCGCTCCCTCCCGGATTTTTCGCCCAGCTTCTCGCCCCGTTCAAGCGGGCCCGATCATCATGAAGACACACAACCTGATCGGTTACGCCATCCTTCTGCTGGAGGCAGCGGCTTTGGCCTACCTCGCGCCGCCGGCCCTCGGGCCCTGGCTCGGCATGACCTTAGGGATGCTGTACTTCATGGCGATCTGGTTTTTGAGCGGCCTGTACTTGTCCGACATCATCCACATGGGAATCACGCACGGGGCGCTCGACTACAAGCCATGGTTCATCAAGACGGTGACGGTCGTCAGCAACACCGTCGGCATCTACGTGAATCCAGTCACCTGGGTCAATCGCCATCGCCACCACCACGAGTTCGCCGATCATGACGGCGACCCGAACAAGCTGCACGGCGACGGCTTTTTGAGAACGATGTACCTCTGCCTCTTTCCGTATCCGTGTGAGCATGACTTCGCGAAGGACGATATTCTCAAGTCGGCGCCGTTCCGCCTGGTTTCCAATCCGGTCTATGCCGTATTCTCGCAATTCATCAGCTTCGGCCTCATCTGGGTGGTGTTCCGGGACTGGAAATTCGCGTTGGTTCTCTGGGGTGGGCTGCGAGTCTTCGCCCTCTGGGTGAATCTGATCCAGAACTATTGGACGCACGATCGGCGCTTCGGGACCCGTCGCTACGATGACGCGCAGGACAATGCAATGAACATCGGTGACTGGCTGCCGGTCATGGCGACTTTCAGCGCCTGCCTTCAGAACAACCATCACCACTATCCGCACTTTCTCCGCACGAGCCACGATCCATCCGAATTTGATTTCGGGTTCATGACGGTGCGGGTCATGAAGTCGCTGGGTCTTGTGAAGGCCTCGTCGACTGGCGACGACATGCCCCCGGATCTCCCGCTCAGAGAGCTCGGTTTGTGATCGGCGGTGTGGCGACATCGTTTCTCACGACGCATCGCGCGCCATTCGAACAGGCGATACCAACTCTTCCGAACGGCTGAATAATTCGAGATAACAGCGGAGAGTGTCAGCCATTTACAGTGACACTCGCGCTGTCGGTCGCGATGGTGCGGAAACTGAGTGACGTCTACGGCGGCCGCGGTGCATCAGGCCAGTGAACTGATCTTTCTGCATCCGGCTACCGAAACTCGCCTGTCAGGTTCATACAACGTTAGACGCCGCGCGAGGAGGCGTCCATCGCGCGGCGTCCCCGGCAGGCCGAAGCACCACTGTGGCGACGGACGCGAAAGCCGCCGCCAACGCGATCCACGTCATCGCGTCGATCCAGAGGATGCCCGCGATATTCGAGACGAGGTGGATCGGCTGGGCAAACGTCGCGGCGACGGCCGCCCACAATGGCACGACACGCGTCCGCCAAAGCGCGACGCCGAGCATCGTCCCTCCGATCACGTGAAGCGTCGCGATGAGGTTGAGCGCGATCACTGGCGGACTGCTCATGATGTGTCGATACAGCTGTACGATGTCGGGCGACGGAGTGCCGCCGTCGACCATCTGCACGGCAATGACGTCGCCCATCACGACCCCGATGATCGCGATCCAACCAAACAAGTGCAGCGCGCCGCCGATCGTGGCGAGTTTCGGAGACCGTGCGTTGAGGACGCGCATCAGGGCGAGCGTCGCCGGAGCTGCGAGAAATGCCCCGATGAAAACGAAGATGTCCGCTGTCGCGGTACGCGCGGCGTGTCCGTCGATCGCGCGGAGCGTTGCCCCGGAATCGAGCAGACCGTAGGCCGGATAGAGCAGCCAGTAGGTCAGGATCAAGAGTGGGAACAGCACCAAGCTGACCGCCAACATGGTCTGGCTGACGCGGGTTATCGTCACCGCGGGCTCGTGGTGATGTTGGCTAGAGTCATCTTGCACGGCGCCGCGAGGTGTCAATAGGAGAACAATCTGTACGGGCGTCTAACGCCCCTAGTCCAGCTGCGAACGAGTCAAATAGAAGCGCATGCGCAGCATCCGCAATCCTTATTGAGAGAGCTGAGAGTGAGCCGCGGTGGGCTGCCGCTGTGACGATGCGCATCAAGGAACATGCGCTATCTAGGGAACTGGGGATGCGACTGAACACGCTGGATTTGCGCGAGATGGCGCTCCATGTGATAGCGCAGAAACTCTAGGCGTTGGCGTCCGTCCAACGGCCCCGAGAGGTAGTGCGGATAGACGATTGCTTCTAGATCGAGCGCCTCGAGCTCCTTTGCGAGGTCGGATAGCACTGGGCGCAATGACTTCAGGCAGGATACCCATGCGCTTAATGGCCCGCCTATGTGTGGGGTGGCAATCGACGGAGCGATCTCCTTCGACTTCCACGTTTGTTCAACGACTGCTTCGATGGATTGGCCGTGGTTTGGGCGAGCATCTGTCCAGTGGCTACCCGCTCGGACTTGATCGGCGGCAGCCCAGATCTTCGTTACACCAGATATTTCAGCCAAGTACAGGTGCTCTATGTTCTCCACGATCGACCACGTGTCTGGCGACGGCTTGAAAGTCGCTTGGTCCGGGCGAAGCTCCTTAACTGAACTGATTACGTCGTCGCGCGCGCGCTCGACACTCTCAATAAGTTCGGTCAGCACTACGTCTCCGGGAGCTTGGGTCGGTGAGACTATGCTTACGAATGGTTCCGTGCGTATGATAGCTGTGGACTCTCTAACGCCCCAGTTCAGCTGCGGGCGATCGCCTCAATATGCGCATTGACGGTTGCGATCAGAAGATCTCAATAGGCGCTCAACCGCAAGGACTTCCTCGAATCTCGCGCCCGACAGCTGCAACGCACGTTATACGGCAGGTCGAGATCGCAACTAATGCACATCCACTGTGTCCTGAACGGTGGCATTCATCCCGCTGTGCGTAAAAGTGATGATGGCCTGGCCACGCGAGACGGCGCGAAACAGGAAGCACTGCGTGACGCCAGCGGGAAGCGCACCACAGTATTCGACGTCGAGGAAGACGACCGCGCCGGACGACAACGAGGCTGCATACTCACCGCCGCCAATCGATTGCAGGGTGACCTCAATGCGCTCACCTACCTGTGCACTGATGCGGCGATTGCGCTCCCCGGGATCGAGGGCGACGATCGCGTCGCTGTGACAAGCGAGCGCGCCCGCGAGGGCGAGAGCGCCTGCCACGATCCGGAATGTCCCGGCGCAAGTACGTGTTAGCGTAAGCGCTCTCCTTCCTCCGCTGCGTGGTTGCCGTATAACGCCCCAGTTCAGCTGCGGGCGGTCGGCCCAATATGCGCGTTGGCGCTGGCACGGAGAAGATCGTGATAGGCGCCCAACCACAATGACTTCCTTAGATCTCGAGCCCGTCAGTTGCAACGCACGTTAGCCGGTGCAGCGCAATGGTCACCGAATCCGCGCTGCCTGATCACGTGGGGTGCATCGGCCCACACGAGGTGTCAGCCCGCTGTCGGCCTGTGTGCAAACGCGGCGGAACAGGGCGGAATCCGTGAAGATTGTTCGGTCGACGACCGCAGCGACCTGTGGACGGTTGGGAGCGTTCGAGCGTCCGGGCCGCGTGCAAGCACCAGCGATCATGGTGATGAGGACGAGGTACGCGAAGTAAGGCCGCGCGATGCGAGATGAGTGTGCGACCATGTTGCCTCCTGTTGCGTGTGCATCCGGCTAACGCTTGAGTTCAGCTGCAAGCGAGTCAATAAAAGCGCGCGCCAACGGCGCGCGCAATCCGCAGCTCGCTTGTCAGCTGCAACGCATGTTAGGCCTCAGCCGCGAAGGAGACATCCCGGGCGAGACCGTACCGGTCATAGCACTTGGCGCAGAGCCAATGATCGTCGCGATCGACGTACGCGGGTGTGGCATCCGCCTCGGCGATGGTTTCGCCACACAGCTCGCAATGCTGGTGATCCCATTCGCCGTCACGAATGCCAAGGTCTTCGGCGCCGTCCATCAGCGGTGCTTCAATCGGTTGCCACCCAGTAACTCCAGCCAAACGAAAATATCGCGCGGGCCCGGAGTGAAATCGGCGGGACTCCCACTGGCCGGCGAGCACCATCGCGACTTGGTAGGCCTGCCAGTAGCCATCGATCCATGGATAAACGCTTCCAACTCGCAGCTCGGGGCAAGCGCCACGTCGCTCGTTTGATACTCGATCGGTTCGTTTGGGGAGGACGGAAGTTCGCTGATGGTACCGATCATTGATGCGCGCGCCGATCGATAGAGCCAGGCAGTGGTATTATGGACGCCGCGCAGGTGCGACAATCGACCGATCAGGGTCACCTCGGGATCGCCGCCCGCGACGCGGATCTCATCAACGGTGAACTGCGGTAGGCCCGAAAGATTCATGCTGTGTGTGATGCCGTGTTGAGGCCTAACGCCCGAGTTCAGCTGCCGGCGGTCGGCGCAATATGCGGATTGAAGGCAGCGATCAGAACATCTCAATAGGCGCTCAACCGCAATGGCTTCCTTTGATCTCGCGCCCGTCAGTTGCAACGCTCGTTAGGGCGCACGCCAAGAGGGGACTACGGGCGACCTTCAGGAGTCATACGCTTACGCGAGCCGAAAACGCTGTTCGATTCGCCGCGTTCGAACGACCAGCGTGTGCTGGGCTAGGTATCGACGACTTCGCTGTCGGGTATACCATCTCGGAAAGGGATGATGATCCCCAACCATTTCGCTCCCGTGGCCTCGAAGAAGATCTGCCACTGCACCGGAGTTGCGCGTGGATCTTCCAGACTGAAGCCCGCCAGCTTCACATCTTGCCACAGATCCACTGAGACGGGTCGGCCATACCACT
>DATMHK010000038.1:0-2661 GCA_035554995.1 Gemmatimonadaceae bacterium | reverse complement strand
CGGCCGGTGCCGGGTGACGAACAGGTCGGCGACGACCCATTCTGGCAGACTATCTACTTTGGGGGCTGGGTTGCAGGCCGATGGTCGCCTTGGGAGTACCGCGAGCTGCACGACGATCGCGTCACGCATTTCGCGCGTGTGCTGTGGACTGGCGCGTACACCGCGAGCTACGTGGCGCGGGCGACGCTGGCCGGGAGCTTCGTGGCTCCGCCGGCGTACGCGGAGGAGATGTATAATCCGGCGCTTCAGGGGAGGAGCGCGGGGGGGCGGTTCGTCATCAGGCGGTGACCCGGCTACTCGGGTGCTCGGCTGCTCGGCGGCTATTGCTTCGCTTCGGCGAAGAGCGTGACCAAGTCGATCGACACCGATGCCTCCGAGCCCGCCGGTTGCCAGACTAACGTCTGCGCGAGGACCTCGGGCCGCTCATCGTCGGGTCTCCACCGCTCGACCAACTCGCTCTCCGGATCGATCAGCCACAATTCCTCGACCCGCTCTTCTTGATAACGGGGCCGCTTGTCAACGCGGTCGTAACGCGCCGAGCTCGGAGAAAGCACCTCGACGGCGAGTCGCAGTTCACGCGCCGCGTCCTGCCGTCGAGACTCGACGTCGCTCAGCGTTCTCACCAAAAGATCGGGCTGAAATACTCGCTCGGTTCCGAAGCGAACGTCAAACGGCGACACGATCAATTCTCCGATCCGATTCTCGCGTACAAACGGCTCGAGGAGCACAGTCAATCGCACGATGATCCGCTGATGCCGCAGGTTCGGCGACGGCGTCACGAGAATTTCGCCGTCGACGAATTCGTAGCGAGGTCCGGCTGGCGCGGCGTCGCGCAGTCTCTCGAACTCTTCCAACGTGTGGCGACGCCCCGGCCGCGAGGAGACTGGCATACCCATATACTGCTCGGCGCGTAAGAGAAACCGCAACTCGGCACGCCGCCAAGGTACTGGAGTCTATAGCCACACTGGCTATATTGGGTTCGTGCGCAATTCAGACGTCAGTCATCGGCTTTTACGGGAACTGATATGCACTTCAGTATCGTCGGAACGATCGTGCTGCAGCTGGCTGGTGCCGTCGCACCGGGACACGGCGTAAGTCGAGCCCCAACCGCTCCCGACTTCAATCGCGTTCGGGCGACCATCAAAGCCGTCATGGCGCGCGACTCGATTCCTTCGCTGGCCATCGCCGTCGTCAAGAATGCCGCCATCCTCTGGGAAGAGGGGTTCGGTTGGACGGACGCGCGACGCACCGTTCCCACCACGCCGCGCACCCCCTACTATCTCGCCTCCGTTACCAAGACCATCACGGCCACCGCGATCATGACGCTTGCCGACCGCGGAGCTTTGAACATCGATCATCCCGCGAACGATTATCTGAGTCCGGGCCGCCGCCTCAAAAGCCCGGGCCCGTGGGCGTCGTCGAGCGCGACCGTGCGTCACCTCCTCACGCACACCAGCGGCCTCTCGACATTCAGCTGGTCGTGCTTTGCCGATCAACCTGGATGTCGTGTACCAACGACGGACACCGTCATCGCGCGATATGGCCTGCTAATGTTTCCCCCGGGCGAGCATTTCGACTACACCAACCTCGGCTTCGGCGTGCTCGGAGAAATTGTCTCAGAAGTGTCGCGCCAGCCCCTCCAGTCGGCACTGCGTCAGCTCGTCTTTGCTCCGGTCCGAATGTCCGACGCATCTCTCGACGTCGATTCGACACGTCTCACCGTCACAGCCCCGCGCGTCAACCGGCGCGGAGCGCACCTGACGGGGAAATCGGCCGCGGCCGGCGCATCGATCGGCTACGCGAGCGCCCACGACCTCGCTCGATTCGCCATGCTCCACCTCGAGCAATTGCCGCCCAGTCCGAACTTGCCGCGCGCGACAACGGTTAGAGCGATGCAAACGCAGACCGTACCCGCCGACAATCCATCGACTGTCTACGGTTTGGGATGGTGGATCAATCCGGATCTCCACGGCGCGCGCGCGCTGTCGGCGCAAGGGGGCACCGATGACTCGTACGCGACAGTGCTGCTCTTCCCGGATTCAAAAGTGGGGGTCGTGTTGCTCGCCAACACCGGGACCACGGCTGTCGGCGCCATCATCGATCAAGTGCTCGATGAGCTGTTGCCCGGCTATCGGAACCGCCGCGTTGCCGACAGCGCCGCCGCCGCCCGCACTCGGCAAGCCGCTTCACCCCCGAACGCATCTCCATCGCTCGTCGGCGCTTGGCAAGGCAGCGTCGTCACCCCTCACGGCCCGATCGCAATCAACCTCGTCGTCGACGCGTCCGGCCGCGCACGCGCACAGCTTGGAACCGGGCGCGATACCGCGCTCAGATCCCTTCGGTTCAGCACTCTCTCGAATGGTGTCGCCTACCTCTCCGGCCGCCTCACCGGCGATCTCGCGACTCCCGAAGACATCGGCCCCGGCCCCTACGACGTCTACATCGAGCTGTACCGCCGAGGCCCGCAGCTCATTGGCCTCGCCACCAGTTATCCCACTGCGGAAGCCCCTTTCGGCGCCAGGTTGAGTTTTCCTGTCATGCTCGCGACTACCTCGACGCAAACGAGTGCCGTCGAGTCGGTTCGTCGACTCGACAGCACCTGGGCCCACGCCTATCAAATCCACGACACTACGTTCGCTCGAAAGCTGATGGACAGCGCGT
>DATMHK010000037.1:0-2622 GCA_035554995.1 Gemmatimonadaceae bacterium | reverse complement strand
CGGGCGCGTTGTGCAGTCGGGCGATCCGGGCACGTGGTGGGTGATCGTCGCCTACGACGAGGAAGAAGTTGGCGTCGACAGTGTGTACGAGGGCGCGCGGATCCTCCGCGCTTCCATCGCCGGCGAGGACCTCGACGTCGGTGAGATCATCGCCGAGTTGCAGGATCTTTACGAGCGCGTTCGGCTTGGGCCCTCGACGGCGGCAGTCGTCGAAGAGGCGCGACGGCGGAGCATTCCGGTGCGCCGGCTGAATTCTCGCTCGCTCGTACAGCTCGGGCTCGGCCGAAACCTTCGCCGCATTCAAGCCACGATCACCGGCACCACGAGCTCGATCGCCGTCGAGATCGCGCAGGACAAGGAAGACACGAAGCGCTTCCTCAGCAACATCGGTCTGCCCGTGCCGCGCGGCGGCGCCGTGCGCTCGCTCGACGGCGCGATCGATCTCGCCGGCGAGATCGGATACCCGGTGATCCTCAAGCCAGTCGACGCGAGCCACGGCCGCGGCATCTCGGGAAGGCTCGACTCGGCCGAAGCCGTGGTCGGTGCGTGGGAAGTCGCGCGACAATTCTCGCGTCAGGTGCTCGTCGAGCACTTCCACGATGGACAGGACCACCGGGTGCTCGTCGTGAACGGTCGCGTGGCCGCGTGCGCGGAGCGCGTGCCGGCGCACGTTGTCGGTGACGGAACGCATACCGTCCGCCAGTTGATCGACGAGGCGAACAAGGATCCGCGGCGTGGAATCGGCCATCGTAAAACGCTCACGCGTCTACCCGCCGACGAGCGGACGGTGGCGTTTCTCGCCAAGCTCGGGCTCACGCTCGACTTCGTGCCGGCGAAGGATCAGACAATTTTCCTTCGCGGCACCGCGAATCTGTCCACCGGCGGCACGTCGATCGACCGGACCGACGAGGTCCATCCTGACAACGTCACCGCTTGCGAGATGGCCGCCGCGATCGTCGGTCTCGACATCGCCGGCATCGACGTGCTTACCAAAGACATCTCCGTACCGTTCCGCGAGAACGACGCGGTGATTCTCGAGGTGAACGCGGCGCCGGGCATTCGGATGCACACCCATCCCGCTGTCGGGACACCGCGACCTGTGGCGACACCGATTCTCGACATGCTGTACCCGCCGGGAACCGAAGCAACGATTCCGATCATCGCCGTAACCGGCACGAACGGAAAGACGACGACCGTGCGCCTGATCGCGCACCTGTTCCGCAATACTGGACATCGCGTCGGCTTCACGACGACGGACGGCGTCTACATCCACAACCGGCTCGTCATGGAAGGCGACATGACGGGCCCGTTCGCCGCGAACATCATTTTGTCGAACCCATCGATCGACGTCGCCGTGCTGGAGACGGCGCGCGGCGGCATTCTGCGCTCGGGACTGGGCTTCGACGAATGCGACGTCGGCGTCGTGCTGAATGTGTCGGCGGACCACCTCGGCTTGCGTGGCATTCACACGCTGGAGCAGCTCGCCGAGGTGAAGGGCGTCGTGCCGGCTGTCGTGCGGCGCGAGGGGCACGCGGTGCTCAATGCGGACGACCCGCGGGTATACGCGATGCGCGATCGGACTGGTGCTGACATCGTTCTCTTCACGGCGCAGGAGGAGGGCGAGAACGAGCTTGTCGAGGATCACGCGAGCCGCGCCGGAATCGTGGCGTGTATCGAGGACGGACGATTCACGATCCGGCGCGGCCGGCTCAAGATCCCGATCGCCTCGGAGCGCGAAGTCCCGCTCATGCTCGGCGGCGCCGCGAAATTTCAGCGGCAGAATGTACTGGCGGCGATCGCCAGTGCGTACGTCCAGGGCATGCGCTACGACGACATCCGCGCCGGTCTGCTCAGCTTCTTCCCGTCACCGGCCCTCACACCGGGCCGGCTCAATCTGATTCGGCTCCGTTCCGGCGCGCGCGCGGTGGTCGATTACGCGCACAATGCGGCGGCGATCGAAGGGCTGCTCGAGTTCGTGAGCGAGCTGCCGGCGCGTCGCCGCGTCGGCGTGATCACGGTGCCCGGCGACCGGCGCGACGAAGATATTCGCACGGCGGGTCGACTCGCGTCGCGTTTCGATCACGTCATCATCAAGGAGGACATCGATCTTCGCGGACGCGCGCCGGGAGACATCGGCCGTTTGATTCGCGAAGGACTCGTCGAGGGAGGATTGGCCGACACGGAGATCGAAGAGATTCACGGCGAGGCTCACGCCATCGACCACGCGGTGACGCTGGTCGGCGACGACGACTTGCTCGTGGTGTTCGCCGAGAAAGTGCCGTCCGCGCTGGCCACCGTTCGCGCACACGCGCGCGCGACCTCCTGACACAGATGACCACGTCCTTGACCAACGACGCCGCGACCGAGATCCGCATCACGACCCTTCACGCGACGCGTGGCATGAATTTCTGGTCCAAGCGGCCGGTGATTCGCATGGACCTCGCCGTCGGCGACTTCGAGAACATCTCCTCGGCGGACGCCGAGCACTTCACGCCGCGGCTGTTGAACGCGCTGCCCGGGTTGCGGGACCACGAGTGCAGCATCGGCTCGCCGGGCGGTTTCGTGTTGCGCCTCAAGCGAGGTACCTACGCGCCGCACATCATCGAGCACGTCGCGCTCGAG
>DATMHK010000036.1:0-12491 GCA_035554995.1 Gemmatimonadaceae bacterium | reverse complement strand
GATTCTGCCTGACGTTCCGTCGAGGACCGTGTATGTCGTGGGGTCCTCCCAAACGATCCCTTGATCGTAACCAAGGTGGCCAACGACCTGGCCGAGGCCGTTCACGTCGCGCGCGTCGGACTGCGGAAATCCGGGAGGCGTCGGGTAAATCTGCGGGCTCGACCAAGTGCCATCCGTGCCTCGTCGCCACACGACGGGTTGAGTGGCGTTCTGGTTGGCACCGATCTTCGTCGGGAGCGTGTTTGCACCGACCACGAGCGCGGTACCGTCGGCCAGCCGGGCGGCTCCGTATGCGATCGCGCCGATGCTGACGGCCGGCTGTAGCAGCGTCTGCGCGGTCCAGGAATTGTTGGGCTGCCTCACCCACGCCGTGGGAATAGAGCGCGAGTTCGCGCCAGCCACGAATTGTCCGAGGGGGTCGATGGCCTCGCCGTCCCCCGAACCCAGACTGACCATTCCGCCCGCCGCATCGTAGTACCACGCGGTCGAGGAGTTGTTGGTACTCGAAACACCGGCGACTTGAACGAGATCGTTCATGCCGTGGACCGCTGCGCTGCCTCCGGTCGTACCTGGTCCAAGGATCTGCGCGGACGTCACCTCGAAGCACTCGCTCCCAACGCCATTCTTGCCGCCGAGTGCCACCTGCACGTCCCAGAACGCGAGTTGCGCGTCGGGCGCGATCGTGATGTTGGCGACGAGCTCCGTCGAGCTGACGAACGTGGTCTTGTTGGTCCGAACATGCGCTGGATCGGCAATCCCGTTCAGCAACCACGTCGCCTGCGCGCCCGTCGCGAATCCGCTTCCAAGAACGTGGACGTCGACCGTCGTCCCCTCATCGCCATAAGCGGGGTTGGCGGAAGACACTGATGGTCCCGTCGTTCCTCCGCCCTTTGCCGCGTTTGCTCTTCCCACGCTGATCACCCTGGGGGTGTCGATCGATTCCGTCGAGCACGAGAGGACTGCGGCCGCCAAAGTCGCGGATAGCAGAAAATGAAGGCGCTTGGCCAGCGTCGGTCGAGTCATCCGCATCGGTGAGCCTGAAAGGAGGAAGGGAGCGGGGCCCGGGGAATCCGCTGAGAACAGACAGCGGCCGCATTTCTGTTCAACGGCCGACAACTTCCTTTTTGCGCGTCGCAAAAAGGCCATGAATGGCCGTCAAACCTTGGGTAACGGCCGAATGTCCGCCGAGCGAGTCCATTCGCCGACGAGGCCGGCGACCATTTCCGGAGATCCTAGTAATGCGCCGATCCAATCCCCTTCCGCTAGTGCTGGCTTTGACCGCGGTGGCTGCTTGTTCGGACCGCAGCCCGCCTCCAACTGCGCCGCTCGCGCCATCCGCGACACCGAGCTTCGGAAAACCGGCACCGACGACGATCGCGGTCACCACCACGATCTATGACAGGGATGCTGGTTCAAATCTCCTGATAACGCGCGGCGACAGCCCGGCCGCCGGCTTCGCTAGCTATACGGAGGTCAACAGAATGACCAGCCAAATCTCCGAAACCGGGGCATGGAAGCTTTACATCGGCAACCAGAGCGCGAGAACCGTGTACCTCGCCCTTGCCTCCAACGGCATTCCGGTGCCCGACGGCTACTACTACGCCAACGTGGAGATCTACAGCCAGTGCTTCGACGCGGCCGACAACGCGGTCGGCATCGTGTCGCTGACGGCGGCGGGGCAGTCGAACGAGAATTGTTCGTTCGGCATGGACTTCACGAGCGGTCGCACCAAGTACAAGCTTGCCATGGTCCCGACCATGCCGGGCACGGGCCGCGCCCTGGTCACCTGCAACGCGGCGGCGAGCGGCTCGTGCACCGACTGGACGATCGTTCCCAACCCGGGCGTTCCCAACGCCGGCGTCGCCAATCTTTACCACTACGCGAACAACGGGGGGTTGGTCCTAGATGGCGTCTACCGGAACTCGTACACCGTGAGAGTCACCCGCTGACGAAAACAACGAGGTCTGCGCGTGGTGAAGCCGCGAGCCTCGTGTGAGTGAGCGAACTACCGAAAATACGGTTGTTGACGCGAATAAACCCCGTGCGCGTCGCCGCTCGGCGCCCACGCCCTCATCCTTCCTCGTTCCGGAGCTCGCATGCGCCTCAACCATCACTGGGTCAATCCCGTCTCATTGCTCATCATCGTCGCCGCGTGCTCCGAGACTACCTCGGTGCCGACGCCAGCGCGACCGCGGCCGGACGTCGCGATCGCCGCGCGTTCCGGGTCGCCGAACCCGCGGACCGTTCCGGTGACATCCGTCGTCGGGGACGACCCGAGCTTCCAAATCCGAAGCGACGGCCTGGGATCTTACAAAAACTCGAGTGCACTCCAGTCCGAGATACAGGCGTCCACCACCGGTGACTGGGTTCTGGACTCCTATACGAACAACTCGCCGCGGATGATCTATCTTGACTTCAGTCGCCCGATCGCCGGGAGCGGAGTGAATGGCGGCAGCCCGGTGGCAATTCCCTCAGGCTATTACAAATTTCACATGATCTCGAAGTGCCACCTGACGGGAAACGACTTCCTCACCATCCTGCCCGGGCACACCGTTCAGTGCCCGCTCCGTATTGGTCAGATTTTCGTGGGAACGCGGCAATACGGCATAACGATGAATTCGGGTGTGACGAGCGCTGGAGAGGTGAGTTGGCCCGAAACCAACTACGCCGATGTCACCTGCAATTCGACCGCTGGCACCTGCGCAAACTGGACGCTCACGCCGAGTGGAACGGATCCGAATGGCTCGCCGGCCAATGTCGCCGTGCTGATCGAAACGATCACCAGCGGCACGCACGGGAAGACTACGACGACCGACGTCAAGCAGGGCGACTTTTATTTGTCCTTCAAGATCGACATAACCAACCCATAGTCGCACTCAACCGTCGAAGCGACGCCTGAAACACCTTCGTGTGTGCGACCGGCGGTTCGTCGTGGTGAGGGCGTTCGGCACCTTCGTCCCATACTTCTCGAACCAGCTCCGCGGATAGAGCTGCGTCCGGAGGAAATTCGACGGCGTGCTCGAGGTCCCGTGATACTCGTTGCGACGCGACACCGCCGTCAACATCAACCGAGTGCAGCGCCTCGTCGGCGCAGGACGCCACCGCCTCATCATGATTCTCGATGACGACTTCCGAGTGGAGGTGGGCCGCGAGTTCCAGCGTCAGGTCCGTGCGCGGTTTGCGGTGAGCTCGACGCGTTGACGCGCCCGTGGCTGCCGGCGCGGTAGATCCTGCCGTCGAAAAGCGGGCGCATACCAAGAGGTAGCGCCCGCTGCTTAGCGGAAACGGAGGTCTAAGGAATCACGAGCCGCCAGCGGACGGCGACTTGCACAGTGCCATTCTGCAGCCCCCAGCCCGCGACCACGTACGGTGCTGCGTCAGTAATGGCCGTCGCAGCGGAGAGCGGAAGCCCCGTTCCCGTGGACACCGGGCCAAGGCCCGGCAGGCCGAGCGGACCAGCGACGAGGACAGGTGTCGCGCCGGTCAAGTCGAGACGCCAGGCCGTTGCCTGAAACTCTCCGGCCGCGTTACAGCTCGTACCCACTACCACACCGCTTGAATTCACCGCGTTGATTTTCCCTAGCGGGCAGGCTGATCCTGCTAGCGACGGAAGTGCGATAGCGGTGGTTCCCCAAGTGCCGGTCGACGGATTTCGCCACCAGACAACCGGGAGCGTCTTATTCGCATCCTTGTCGAATCCAGTGGTCGCAAGCTCGCCGACGACGAGGGTCGCCGCGGCGTTCATTCCGTTGACTGGGCCCGCAAGTCGAATCGCGGTTGTTGGACTGTCCCAGATTGCGCCGCCTGCTCCATCATTAACGCGGCCCGCGGCCTGACCCTGAGTATTGATTGCCCGGATCGTGCCTTTCACGGCCCCGGCAGGCAGACTGTAGCGCTGTGGCGCCGACCATACACCACCTGAGTAGCGCCAAACAACGGGCCGTGTGTAAATGACCTGCGAAGATCTCGTGCCCGATGCCGAGTCGTCGGCCCCGCCAACCAACAACGTTCCGTCCGGCGCATACGCCGAGGCGGCCGCTAGCCCTCGCATGTTGGCCGGCAAAGTCGGCAAATGTTGGGCGGTCCACGTGGTCGGGGTTTGCCGAATCCAAACCGTGGTGAGAAGGTTCCCATCGCGACCCATTGCGATTCCACCGGTCGCGTCGATCGCCCAAGCCTCACCCGTACCCATGTTGGTGTAGCCCGTCGCATCATCATAGATGAATGCAACGATTCCGCTTTGACTACGTCCCTTGCCGACGATTTGCCCATTTTGATTAATGCCATACGAAAGCACGTCACCGCCGCCCGACGTTGGCGAGGCAATGATCTGCGCGGCCGTGATCTCGAACATCTCGCTCCCGACGCCGTTCTTTCCGCCGGCCAGCGCCACTTGAACATCCCACAGGGCCAGCTGCGCGTCGTTCGCGATGGTGATGTTCGCGATAAGCTCGGACGAGCTGACCACGGTCGTACTGTTGGTTCGCACGTGCGTCGGATCAGCCACGCCGTGAAGGAGCCATGTGGCCTGAGCGCCAGACGTGAAGCCACTGCCCAAGACGTGGATATCGACAGTGGTACCCTGATCGCCGTAAGACGGAGTCGCGCGAGTGACCGAGAGCGAGGTGGCCGCCTTTCCATTGAGCGCCGCTCCGATCACCACCTCTCGGGGAGCGTTGATCGGCTCTCGTGTACAGGATACCCCGGCGGCAACCAGGCCGGCGACGGTGATTAGAGGTATTTGGAAGGCGAATACTGAGCGAGTCGTCATCGAGGGCTCGGGGCGAGTTTACGTGGCGGGGCAGAGCGCTAATCGTGTTAAACGACGCGGCCGACGATTCTTGCGCGGACCTTTTTCGCCAGCGCGGTGCGCTCCCTGGCCTTCACACAACAAAGGGCCGGCGGGTTTGACCCCGCCGGCCCTGACCAAGTCGCCATCAGCTGGCGGATTAGCGACCGCTGGTCGTCGTGACCGCGTTCGTCCCCTTCGTCCCGTACTTCTCGAACCAGCTCCGCAAATAGAGCTGCGTCCTGAGGAAGTTCGACGGCGTACTCGACGTACCGTGATACTCGTTGTTCACCCGAATGAGCGCCGTTGGAATGCCACGCAGTTTCAACGCCCGATAGAACTCCTCCGACTGCGGCATCGGCGTCCGGAGATCGAGCACGCCCGTCATGAGCAACGTCGGCGTCTTTACGTGCCCGACGTACATGATCGGTGAGCGCTTGAGATGCTCGCTCGGATCCTCCCAGAACGGCTTGTCGAAGTTCATGTACCAGCTCGCGCCGTCCGTCTCACCGACGAAGCTCAGCCAGTTGATCACCGGGCAGAGCGACGCGGCCGCCGCGAAGCGATCGGTGTGGCCGACCGTCCACGCCGTGAGCACGCCACCGCCGGAGCATCCGTACACGAACATGTTCTTGGTGTCGACATAGCCGCGCCCGATCACGGTGTCGACGCCGGCCATCAGGTCGTCGAAATCCTTATCCGGATACGCGTTCTTGATCATGTTCGTGAACTTCTCGCCGTAGCCCGTGCTGCCGCGCGGGTTCGTGTAAAGGAGCACGTAGTTGTTCGCCGCGTGGTCCTGGCGCGAGAAGTTGAACGCGACGTTGTACATCGACTGCGGGCCGCCGTGGATCTCGAGGATCAACGGATACTTCTTCGTCGCGTCGAAGCCCGGGGGCTTCACGATCCATCCCTGGATCTTGAGGCCGTCCTTCGACGTGTACCAGATCTCCTCGGTCGTTGCGAGCTGCTTTCCGGCGAGCACGTCCTCGTTGACGTTCGTGAGCTGCGTGAACGAGGAGATCGTTCCCGTCTTCGGCACGGTGAACGTCACGACGTCATTCGGCAGCACCGGCGTCGAGCGAACGCCCACCGCCACGCCGGCCTTGGTTACGGCCGACACGGTCAGCATCTGCTTGCCCGTCGTCACCGGATGGAACTGCCCGCCGACCGTCGCGAAATAGAGGTTCTTTGACCCTTCACTCTCGACGTTGAGGTAAAGTCCGGTGTTGTCTTCGGCCCACGTCACGCCCGAGATCGGACGATCCAGGTTGCCCGAGACCAGATGCGCGTTGCTTCCGTCCGCATTCATCACGTAAAGCTTGGTCTCGGCCCACGCCGAGTGATCGACGGAGTCCGCGGACATGAAGGCGATCATCTTGCCGTCGGGCGAGAACTGCGGACCGCCATTCGTTCCATTACGCTTCGAGATCTGCTTGATCTCACCCGTCGCCAAATTGGCGAGGTAGATCTGCGACTTGCGGAACGCATGTTCGGCGTCCGGCTCGCGGAATGACGAGAACGCGAGGAACTTGCTATCGGCCGAGAATGAGCCGCCCGCGTGATTCCAGTCGCCGTTCGTGATCTGTCGCGCCGTGCCGCCGTCGGCGGGAATGACGAAGATGTGCCGATACGATTCGTCGGTAAATCCGACGCGGTCCGAGCGCCAATTGAGACGCGTGATGACCTTCGGCGGCTCCGTCCACTTCGCGCCTTTGGGCGGCGTGGGCATGTTGATACGCCAATTGTCCTTCACCGGCACGTTCATCGTAAATGCGATCGTCTTACCGTCGGGCGACCACTCGAGCCCCGACGGCGCCTCGGTAAGATGCGAGATCTGTGTCGTCGCGCCTTCGGCATCCATATACCGCACGAAGATCTGCGAGCCGCTCGGCTCTCCCTTCCCGATATACGCGATGCGCTTGCCGTCGGGCGACCATTGCACATCCGATCCTTGGACGAGCGCGCGCGGCTGCGAGCCGTCGGCGTTCATCATCCAGATCGACGTCTCCCACTTGTCGTTCATCTTGTCGACCCAACGACGGCCGAAGATGATCTTGGTGCCGTCGGGCGACGGCTGTGGGTTTTGGACCTCTTCCCAATCGAGATACTGCTCTAGCGCGATGCGGTTTTGGGGGCGCTGTTGGGCGACGATCGGTGTGGTCGCGAAGACAGCGACGGACAGCGTTGCGCGGGCGATTCTCCAGGCGCGCACTTGCATGGGGGTGCCTCCAGCGGGGCGAAGTACGTGTATTCTGGGCGGGTGTCACCCGGACGGGAAGGGGAGCAGATTGCAGGGTATGCGGTTCTCGACGCTCGCCGTCATCGCCGTCGCCGGAATCAGCGCGCATCTCGGCGCGCAACAGGTGCGCGGCGTCGTGCGCGACTCCTCCCTGGCAGCGCCTCTCCCCGGCGCGGTCGTTACGCTGCTGGATTCGGCGGGCACCTCGGTCAGCCGCGCCATCTCCGACGCGAGCGGAAGCTTCGTTCTTACCAGGACGACCCGCGCCGTCCGGCTCCGAGTGGTCCGTATCGGCTACCGGCCCCAAGTCGTAGGCCTACCGGCGGGTCCAAATACAGTCGAGATCGCCATGGCCAAGCTCCCGCCGATGCTTGCCGCGGTGCGCGTCACCGACTCGGAGCTCTGCCCCGGCGCGAACGCCAGTACCAATGCTGTGGAGCTTTGGGAACAGGCCAAGGCGGGCTTGCTCGCTACCGTCGTAGCGCGCGAAACGAAACCAGCCAAGATGCAGGCGCTCACGTACAAAAGAATTACCACGACGACCGATGAGCGGGTGACGGAGCAGTCCACGCAGCTGACATCAGGCTACTCTAATCGGCCGTTCATCGCCCCAGCGGAGGCATCGTTCTTTGCGCGACGAGGCTTCATGCAGGAGGACGCGGCCGGTCGCCTGTACAGCGCGCCCGACGCGGACGTTCTCCTCGATGAGGACTTCGCCGCCACGCACTGCTTCCATATAGAAGGCGCCGATCCCGAACACCCCGGCCAAATCGGTCTCGCGTTCGCGCCGGCACGCGGGCGAGACGCTCTCGTCGATGTGGCGGGAGTGATCTGGATGGATCGCATCACTCCACAGCTTCGCTCGCTCGATTTTCTGTATACCGGACTCGAGCCCGCCGCGACTCGCGCGAGATCGGGTGGTCACATCGAGTTTCGGACAATGGAGAACGGCCTCACGTTCATCGAGCGTTGGCGACTCAGACTGGCGACGCTACTCGTCGACGAGCGCTCGCGAGATGTCGCTTCCGGCATACCGAACGAGCGTCGCAACCGAGCGGACTTCCGGGTCGCGGACCTGCGCGAATCCGGCGGCGTAGTGCTCGCCGCGAGCTGGCCCGACGGCACCAATTGGCGCGACAGTCTGTCCGGACTAACCGGAAGCGTCGTCCAACTTCACTTGCCGATCTCGATTCCCGCCGCCGTCGTTTCCTTGTCTGGTACGGACGCAGAGACCCAGACGTCGTCGAACGGTTCGTTCGAATTGTCGCCTGTCGTCCCGGGCCGATATACAGTCGTGGTCACCGACACCACGCTCGCGGAGTACGCCGCCCCGCGATCCACGAAGTTGACCGCCGACATCGTGCGCGGGCGCCTCACAACAATTCGAGTCGAGCTCCCGCCGCTTGTCGACGTCATTCGGGATGTGTGCCGCGAGCAGCGAATGCCTCGCGGGACATCCATGATCATCGGCCGGGTCATCCTGCCTGGTGCTACGCGCCCATCCGGGCGCGTCCTCGCGCGCTGGCAGGCCAACTACAACAATGGCTCGCCGGTAACATCGGAAAATGGTCTTGGCCGCGCCGTCGCCGTCAACGGCGCCGAGCAGCGTGTGGACCTGGACGACGCTGGGCACTTCGTTGTCTGCGGCGTGGCCCGCGAGCGACCCATTCACCTTCGCTACATGGAAGGCGAGCGCTTCGCCGACACCACGGTCATCACCGCCGACACCCTGATGCACCCGGTCGAATGGCGGCCGATGGTTTCTCCGCCAAAGCGCAACCCTTTGGAGATTCCCGGCATCGAACCGAATGATCCGATCGGGGAGACTCTGAATGTCTCGCGCCACAGAAAACCCCACGTCGAAGGTCCACCCGTCCGAGGCCACCCGACCCCTCAGTGATCTCGGTCAGGATCTCCACTTCGCCCTGAGGACGCTGCGCTCCGCGCCCGGGTTCGCGATCGCGGCGATTCTTACGCTGGCCATAGGGATCGGAGCCAACACCGCGATTTTCAGTGCCGTGGACGGCGTGCTCCTCAAGCCACTGCCGTATTCGCGCGCCGAGCAGATCGTACGCATCTATCAAAACGATCGAGCGAAGAACAAGCCGCGCGACGACGTCGCCCCCGGCAACTTCGCGCAGTGGCGCGCGCGCGCGACGTCGTTCGCCGCGATGGCGGCGGTCGAGCCGTATGGCCTCATCTACTCCGGACCGGAGGGCGAGGAGCAGATTCGGAACTGGAACGTGACCGAGGATTTTTTTCGTGTCCTCGATGCGCGTCCCGCGGCGGGTCGTCTCTTCCTTCCCGAAGACTATCGTCCCGGCGCGCCCGCGGTGCTCGTCCTCACCTACGAGTCGTGGCAGAAGCGATTCGGTGGCGAGTCGGGGGTTATCGGCCGCACGATCACGATCGGCCACGCGCCGGCGACCATCGTCGGCGTACTACCGCGCGACTTCGCCTATCTCGGCGCGCGAACACCGCAGGAGATGTACGCGCCGAAAGTGCTCGATTCGCTCGAACGCGATCTGCGAGGTTCCGCGTGGTACCACGTCGTCGCTCGGCTTCGTCCAAACGCGACGATCGGCCAGGCATCGGCGGATCTCGAGCGTGTGTCGTCGCAGCTCGCGCGGGAGTATCCGGGAACGAACGCGAAGATCGGCGTTTCGCTGGTGAGTCTTCGGGAGGGAATGGTCGGCGGGTCGGCGCGGCTGCTCTGGCTTCTCCTCGGCGCCGTTGGACTCGTCTTGCTGATCGCGTGCGTGAACGTGGCGAACCTCGTGCTCGCGCGTACCCATCGACGCTCTCGCGAGTTCGCCGTGCGGGTGGCGCTCGGCGCCGGGCGCGGACGTGTCGCGCGACAGGTGCTCGCCGAATCCTTCGTCATTGCGCTGATCGGCGGTGTCGCCGGCGCGGCGCTCGCCTATTGGGGAGTCGGCGTCATCAGAGGACTGAGTCCGATCTCGATCCCGCGCGTAGATGAGATGCGGGTCGACGTTCGCGCGCTCGTGTTCGCGCTAGCAGCCATACTTCTCACGACTTTTCTCTTCGGCGTGGTTCCCGCGCTTCGTGCCTCGGATCGTGGCAGCGACGAGCTCAAGTCCGGTACGCGAGCGGGCGGCGGCATGCGTCATCGCCGGCTCCGCGAGTCGCTCGTCGCCGCGGAGATCGCGCTGGCGGTCGTGTTGCTCACCGGCGCCGGATTGTTGCTGCGAAGCTTCGTCTCCGTGCTCAGCCAGGACCGCGGGTATCGAACGGACCACGTCGTCGGCGCGACGATGTTCGCCTGGCAGTGGACTCCGACGCCCGAGGCGCGCGCTCGCTTTGCCGCGCAGCTGGTCGAGCGGGCGAAGGCAATTCCCGGCGTGTCGGCGGCGGGCGTCACGTCATCGCCGCCGCTGACGGCGGCGATCGGCGTGGACCACGGAACGTACGGTGTGGTTGGACGGATCGTACCGCGCGGCTCCGAGCCGTCGGCGCATCTGACGTCGATCACGCCGGGCGCGTTCGACGCGCTGCGCATCTCGGTGCGTCGCGGTCGCGTCTTTTCGCTTCGCGACGACGCGTCGTCGCTCCCCGTCGCCGTGATCAACGAGACATTCGCGCGCCGGAACTGGCCGAACGAGAATCCGCTCGGCAAACGCATCCGCGTCGGATTCTACGGCGCGCCGCTCGAGCGCGAGGTCGTCGGCGTCGTGGGCGACACGCCGACGTTCGTGCTCGATGCTCCGGCGGATCCCACGATCTATTTGCCGAATGCGCAGGCACCGACCGGCGGCATCTGGCTGGTGCTCGCAACGTCGACCGACCCAACGGTGTTCGGTCGCGAGATCAAGCGGCTCGTCGCCGAGATCAATCCGGCCCTTCCGATCGCTGGAATTCAGACGTTCGATTCCATCATGGACGATTCACTGCGCCCGCGACGCTTTTCGCTTGTCCTTCTCGGCTGCTTCTCGGTGGTCGCGCTCGCGCTGGCAGTGATCGGGGTGTACGGTGTCATCAGCCAAGGCTTGGCCGAGCGTTCGCGAGAGCTCGCCATTCGCATGGCGCTCGGCGCGCAGGCGAGCGATGTCGTCCGTCTGGTATTGGGTGAGTCGTTCAAGGCGGCCGGCCTCGGCTTGGTCGCCGGACTCGTCATTTCGATCATGGCGACACGTCTTTTGACGAGTCTGCTGTTCGGCGTCGGCGTGCTCGACCCGGTGACATTCTCGAGTGTCAGCGCGCTGATGTTGATGGCCGCTCTCGCCGCGAGCTATGTCCCGGCACGGCGAGCGACGAAAACAGACCCGGTGGCCGCCCTACGCATCGGCTGAGCTCTGCAATGACGCCCACACCGGCCTGCTGCTTGCGACATTCGAGGTTGATCACCTCGGAAAGGAGAGCAGCAGCAATGACCGAACGTCGCAAGACTCACAACGGCCGAGACGTAGACGGACGATTCCGCGTTCGTCAGGCAGACGTGGACGACCTCCTCGAGGATCCCTCCGGCGTCGATGTCGTTCGCGACGACGTCCGTCTTGGGGGCGCCGTCGTCGATACTGGTCCGCAGGCTGGCGGTCACGCCCGGCACATCGGTGACCTGATCGACGAGAATCGCACCGATGTCGGACGCGCCACCGGGGGTGGCCGCCAGCAGCGTTCGCGCGGCAACCGAAAGCGGCGGCGCTGATCCGTGTCAGAGCCGGGCAGCGACGACGCGGTCGCGCACAGCCGGCGCGCCTTGGCCGCGTTGTTCGGCCTCCCGGCGCAGCGAAAATTCGACGTGAAATATTGGGACGGCACGGTGGAGCGCGGCTCCGCCGTGCCGTCGCCGTTTGCGCTGGTCGTCGCGCGTCCCGGCGCTCTCCGACGCATGTTGCTTCCGCCAAGCGAATTGTCGATCGTCGAAGCGTATATCTCGGGCGACGTAGACGTCGAAGGCGATCTCGCGAAGACGATGACCGTCGCCGACGCCATCAACACGCGGCTGCGTCGTCCGTCAGTGCTGGCGTCCCTCGCCCGCGATCTGATCGCGCTCCCGCGGCACGATGGAGCGAATGGGGGGGGCGACGTCCGAGAACGGCGCGCCGACGAACAGGTCGAAGCCAAGGGCAAGCGTCATGAGGCCGCGCGCGACCGCGCGGCGATCCAATATCACTACGACGTCGGCAACGATTTCTATCGTCTGTGGCTCGACGAACGCATGGTCTACTCGTGCGCGTATTTCGAGCATCCGGCTGACACGCTCGACGACGCGCAGGAAGCCAAGCTCGATTTGGTTTGTCGCAAATTGCGTCTTCGCAAGGGCGAGCGATTCCTGGACATCGGCTGCGGTTGGGGCGCGCTCGTCATGCACGCGGCGCGGCACTACGGGGTCCAGGCGGTGGGCATCACGCTCAGCGAGGAGCAGCAAGCGCTCGCCGCCGAGCGCATCGCCGAGGCGGGGCTGCTCGGGAGTTGTCACGTCGAGATCCGCGACTATCG
>DATMHK010000035.1:0-13852 GCA_035554995.1 Gemmatimonadaceae bacterium | reverse complement strand
TTCTTAAAGGCTGACGGCGATCGCCGTTACTGCGCGCGAATCGCTTCGATCGGATCGATGCGCGCGGCGCGCATCGCCGGAACGAGCCCGGCGAGCAATCCGACCGCCAGAAGGAGCGACGTCGCTACGCCGAGTACAGTTGGATCGTGCGGCGAGAGACCGTACAGTAAACGACGCGTCAGGCCAAGCACTGGGAACCACAGCAGCGCGCCGACAGTCAGGCCGATCGCCATCGTGCGAAGCTGCTCGCGCAGTACGACCCACGCGATCGCCGCCGGTGACGCGCCGAGGGCGAGGCGGACACCCATCTCATTGGTCCGGCGGGCAACAGAATAGCTGATGACTCCATACAGCCCGATTGCCGCCAGCAGCAGCGCGACGAGCCCGAACGCTCCCGCGAGCCGGGCGACCATTCGCTCGCGCGTGAGCCCGCGCTCGAGAATCGCTTCCATGGTTACGAGGTCGCGCACAGGTAGCCGCTTGTCGACGGTCGCGATTGCGTTGCGCAGACCGCTGATCACGGGGGCGGGGGCGGTATTCCCGACGGCGCGGACCTCGATGCTCGTGATGTATTGGCGAGGTTCCTGCGCCAGCGGCTTGAAGATCATCGACGGTGGGTCCTCGCGGAGCGAGTTGGCACGGACGTCTGCAACCAGTCCTACGACTTCCCAAAGAGCGTCCTGACTGTAACCGAATCGTTTGCCAATCACCGAGTCGGTGCCGAAGAGCCGGCGCGCCGTCGTCCGGCTTATCACGACGACCTTGGGGGAATTCGCGTCGTCGCGGTCGGTGAAGACTCGTCCGGCGACCAGTCGGATGCCAGTCGTCGCAAAGTAGTCGGGCGTGACGTAGCTCTCCTGCGCTCGGCGCTGCTCGCGCGTGAGCGTGCGGCCCGGAACGGCGTACTCGCTAATCAGCTGCAGGCCCATCGCCACCCCGCCCAGCGACAAGCTCGCCGAGCGAACACCGGGAACAGCACGCGCCTCCGATAGCAGGCGGTCGTACAAGCCCGGCAGGCGGCCGGGGTCGTAGCCCGCGGCCCGCACGTCGAGCCGTGCGGTCACCAGCGTCTCCCGCTCGAATCCAGCGTCGATGTTGAGCAGGTTCTGAAACGTGCGCACGAACACGCCTGCCGCCACGACGAGGAGGAGAGAGAGCGCCACCTGGCCGACAACCAGCAGTCTGCCGAGCGGTAAGCGATGACCGCCACGAACAACGCGCCCGCCGGTCTTGAACGATTCATAAAGGTTGACACGCCTTACGCGAAGCGCCGGGGCGATGCCGAACAGGAGGCCGGCGCCGAGAGTGATCGCGAGTGCGAAGAGGAGCACACGTCCATCGAGCGTGGCATTAAGGGGAACGGCCCGTATCCCATTAGACGCGAGCTTGAGGAGCGCCGCGGTCGACCAGTGCGCGACGACGAGACCGCACAGGCCACCGATAGCCGCGAGCGTCAGGCTTTCCGTCAACGCCTGTCGGACGAGACGGCCGGAGCGTGCGCCGAGCGACGCGCGTACCGCGATCTCGTGTGTGCGCGCGGCGCCTCGCGCGAGGAGGAGTCCGGCGAGATTCGCGCAGGCGATCAACAGAATAAGCGCAACGCTCACCATCAACGCGCGCAGCGGATCGCCGAATGACTGTCGCAGCGGAGAGAACCCTCGGCTGATCGGTTCCAACTCCAACCGCTCGCGAAGGACGTCGGCGCGGCTCGCCGAATCGCGCCCAATAAGTTCCTGTTCCTGATAGTTGCGGAATGGACCGCTGAGCTGCGTCATCACCGCGGTGCGCGCCGCCTCGGGCACGCGGGCGATGAGCGTCAGCCAACTGATGCCCATCTGCGGCACCCACGGCCGGTCCGTACTCGCATTCCACGAGGCCGCGTTCATTCTGTATTTGAGCTCGTGCTGCATGGTTACCGGGGCGAACATGTCGACTGACTGGCCGACGATGAGCCCCCCGAACCCACTCGCCGCGACCCCGATCACGGTGACCGGCGTACCGTTGACACGAATGACGCGACCGATCACGCTCGGGCTGCGCCCGAAGCGGCGCTCCCAGAAGCTCTCGGTCAGCACGACGACCGGTCCGCCGCCGGGCGCGACGTCGTCATTTGGCGTCAACAAGCGTCCGGCGAGCGGACGAACGCCGAGCATCTCGAAGAGATTCCCGGTCACGAGCTGGGAGAGCACGCTCTCGGGTTGGTCGTCGATTGTCGCGTACGACCGAAAGACGCTCGCCATCGCGGCGATGTCGGTTCCGCGGGCGGCGGCGCGCATGTTGAGCAGCGCGGGGTGCGACAGGATGTAACTACCGTCTTCGACGCCGACGCGCTTGACGGCGACGAGCTCCTCGGGCCGGTCGACCGGGAGCGTGCGCCGCATCAACGCATCGATGACGCTCCAGACGGCGGTGTTTGCGCCGATCCCGATCGCGAGGGTGAGGACCGCGGCGATGGTGAATCCTGGAGAACGCGCCATCGTGCGCAGGGCGTAGCGCGTGTCGGTCCACCAGTCTTCTACAAAGCGAGTGCCGCGCGCGTCCCGCGCGTCTTCCTTCACCTGCTCCAATCCTCCCAGCTCGATTCGCGCGCGCCGGTGCGCCTCGTCACGTGACATGCCTCCGCGCACGAAGTCAGCGGCGGCAGCATCGAGGTGGAATTGCAGCTCCTTATCCAGATCGCGCTCGAGGGAGCGCCGTCGAAACAGGCGAGAGATCCAGGACATAGCGGGGGGGGGTGGGTTACGCGGGGCCGAGGATGAGTGAGATCGCGATGGAGAGCTCGCGCCATTGAGCGACATCGGCGTCTAGTCGCTTACGGCCTTTGGCGGTGAGGCGATAGAACTTGGCCTCACGACCCGAGTCGGTGAGACGCCAGTCCGCTTTGAGCACGCCCTGGTTCTCGAGGCGGTGCAGCGAGGGGTACAGCGATCCGTGGGGCACGGTGAGGCGTCCGCCGGAGGTGAGCTTGAGCCGGTGGACGAGGGCATAGCCGTGGAGGGGCTCATCGGCGAGAGCGCGCATGACGAGCATGTCGAGCGTGCCCTGGAGGAGATCGGCTCTGGATTGGGCCATATCCAGTCATTCTAGATATATATGTGCAGTTTGTCTAGATATGTGGGAAAACCGCGTCACCTCCTCGTTGCGGGGCGCCGAGCGGTCCACACCGGTCGATCGAAATCGCTCAAAACCCGCCAGCCCAGCGCCCGGTTGTCCAGACGGCCAACCCTTTCGTGCACTGAGGTGTCCATATAGGCGAAACGACTATAATCACCGCGTCCTTATCTATGCCCTCGCGATTCGTAGTGAATGGCGCCGCCCTTTTACCCTCGGCCCTCAACTCGCCATGCCTCGCCTTCCTCTCCTGATCACCGCCATCCTCGCGTCGCCGATCTCGGCCCAACTGGTCGACGCGAGCGTCTGCGCGTCACGGAGCGCCGCGGCGACCAAACAGCCCGCGACAATCCCGATTGACGTCTACAACAACCACGTCTTCGTGAAGGTGTGCGTGGGGGAGCGTCCGCTCGATCTCATTCTCGATACGGGGGCAGCCGCGACCTACCTCAACCTGAGCACCGCCGAGCGTTTGGGATTCAAGCTCGGCGACCGATTCGACGTTGGCGGGGCCGGTCCCGGGACGGTCGCGGGCGCAAAACTCGAGGGAGCGAGCGTGCGACTTGCCGGTTCCACGATCGTCCAGCCCGTAACGTCGTCACTCGACATCTCACGGATGCCGCCACGCGAAGGCCATCGCGTGGACGGCATTCTGGGCGCGGACTTCATCGGTCGGTTCGTGGTAGCGATCGACTACGTGAAGCAGCAACTGCGGCTGTACGATCCCCGGACGTACCGCTACGCGGGTCAGGGCACATCGCTCCCGTTCACGTTCGACCAGAACCATTTCCCCATTGTCGATGCCGAGGTGAAGCTCGCCGACGGCGCGATGCTCGAGGGACGAATGCTGGTCGACGTCGGCTCGGCGGCCTCGTTGCTTCTGACGAAGTCATTCGCCGACGAGAATCGTCTCCGCGAGCGCGTGGGGCGGACGATTCTCCGTCGCGGCGGTGGGGTTGGCGGAGGGATGTTCGCTGACGTCGGACGCGTCGCCGCTTTGAAGCTCGGTGCAGTACAGCTCTCGCGGCCCATCACGCAGCTTGCCGGCGCCGCAGGCGCCATGAACGGCACCGAGGAGTGGGTCGGCAACATCGGCGGCGAGATTCTCCGCCGGTTCACGGTGTACCTCGACTATTCGAACAAGCGCATCATTCTCGAACGGCACGAGAGGACCGATGAGCCGTTCGAGGCGGACATGGCGGGCATTGGACTGCTGATGAACGACAGTCTCACGACGGCTTGGATCAATAATGTCGTTCCGGGATCCGCGGCGACGGACGCGGGTCTGGCCGTGGGGGACACGCTCGTGCGAGTGGACGGTCGGCCGGCGACGGCGGCGACGATTCGGGAGCTGCGAAAACGCTTCCGTCGGGACGGTGAGCGAATCGTGCTCACGGTTCGGCGTGGCGGTAATGACAAAACAGTGACGCTGGTGCTACGGAGGTTGGTGTAGGATGAGTCTGCACCTGACATTTCCTGGAGCGGAGACGAACATGGGCGCGACGGTCCAATATTTACAGATATCGAACGTCGTAGACGTCGCGGAGCATCAGCGGCCGACGGTACAATGATCAGACCGTCCGTGGAGCGAACTCATGACCGATCGCCGTGAATTCCTTCGTCAGTCCGCACTCGTCGGGAGCGCGCTCGCGCTCAGATTGCCGCGACCAACATGGCCAGTCGCGCCGGCAGCGAAGCCGCTCAACATCCTCATCCTAGGCGGAACGGGGCTGACTGGCCCGCATCAGGTGCGGTATGCGCTCTCTCGCGGTCACAACGTGACGGTGTTCAATCGCGGGCGTCGCAACGACCGACTTCCGGCGGGAGTGACGGAACTGACCGGCGATCGGAACCTACACCAGGTCGACGCGCTCAAGGGAAAGGATTGGGATGTCGTGATCGACAACCCGACGACCCTTCCCTTCTGGGTGAAGGACGCCGCGGAAGTGCTGAAAGGTCACACCCAGCAGTACGTCTTCATCTCCACCATCTCGGTGTACGACACCTCGAAGCCGCAATCAGGCGTGACGGAGTCGTCGCCGCTGCTCGAGTACACGAAGGGCGATCCGTTGGCGGTGACGCCTCAAGAGTTCGCGAAGGACTTCGGTGGATTGTATGGTCCGATGAAGACAGCGTCCGAACGTGAGGCGAAGAAGTGGTTCGGCGATCGCACGACGATCATCCGGCCGACGCTGATCATCGGTCCGGGCGATGACACGTTTCGATTTACCTATTGGCCCTACCGGATCGCCAAGGGCGGCGACGTGCTCGCGCCGGGCGACGGGCAGGATCATGTCCAGATCATCGACTGCCGCGATCTGGCGGAGTGGACAATCCGGATGGTGGAGAACGGAACCACCGGGACCTTCAACGCGGCGGGGCCGGCGTCAGTGCTGACGATGGCCGAACAGCTCAACGGGGTCCGGCGTGCGGTGGCTGGGGATCGTGAAGTGAAATTCACTTGGGTCCCGGCCGCGTTTCTGGAATCGCACAAGGTGACGGCGTGGGGTGATATGCCGACGTGGATTCCGCGGAGCGATCCGGATTCTGCGGGGATGAACGCGGACAATCGTGGGGCAATCGCGGCGGGCCTAACGTTTCGGCCGCTGGGCACGTCCGCGGTCGATGCGTTGGCGTGGTTCAATGCGTCGCCGGCGGAGGCGCAGGCGCGGATGGTGAAGGGAGCAGGGTTGTCGCCGGATCGTGAAAAGGAGGTTCTTGATGCGTTTCGCCGATAATCAAGCCTCGGCCAACGTGCGCTGAGTCAGGAAGTTTGCTTGCTTCGATCTGCTCTAGCCGCCGCAGTGTTTATTCAAGAACTGGAATACGTCGCCGGCCCAGACAGTGCTGCCGAAGTAGCCGAGCGTGTGGCCTTCCGAGACTGACTTGCCGAAGGGAGGGTAAATCTTCAGCTCGAACTCCTTCCCCGCGGCGCGCATGGTGTCGGCAAGAACACGACTCGGCGAGAGATCGTAGTCGTTCGCGGCCTGGAAAAAGAAGATCGGCACGCGCGCATTCCTGACGCTGCGCTCCATCGCTGTCTGCAGCAACGGCGCATCCTTCCAACTCTGGGCACCGCCCGCCGAGTTGACGGCCGCGCAATACGCCCCGCGCTCAGCGCCGAACACAGTGAGGATGCCGCCGAAGGAATTTCCCGCCACCGCAATTCGATCAGGCCGAACGAACTTCTGCTTTTTCAGCCAAGCCAACGCGGCGAGCTGGTCGTCGAGGTGGTCGGTCTCCAACAGGTGGACCATCGTTGCGGCTCCCGCGGTGAGGCCGCCCGTCTTCGTCGCCGCGGAAATCTGATCGCCGATGTACTTCCCGGCGGACGCGCTGAGACCCTGTCCGCGCCGATACGGACCAAAGAACACCCAACCATGCGCCGCGAAAACGGGGCCGAGCGAATCGAAGGCCATCTTGCTCAGCATACCGCCGGCACTTCCATGGTTGTAGACCACGGCGGGAAACGGTCCGGGTCCATCGGGCAGATACAGCACACCGTGCAGCACGAGGTTCCCGCTCGGAAAGGTTACGACTCGGCTCGTGCCCTGAGCGACGCCGGGGTGCACAAGAGACGAAAGGAGTACCGCGACGAAAGCCAGGCGACGGATCATGCATGTATGATAAGGGACCGCTCACTTCATTCGAGATCGCCATGAACCGTCCACGCATCGCCGCACTGCTTCTCCTGCTCCCCGCCGCCGGCCTGGCGCAACGTGCCGCGGCGAACTCTCCGATGCGCGTTCTGTTCATCGGGAACAGCTATACGTACGTCAATGACCTTCCGATGGTCATCGCGGACTTGGCGTCAGCGGCGCACGAAGCGCGTCCCTTTAGGCCGGACGTCGTGCTCGTTGGCGGAGCGACGCTCGAGGGGCACATCGCCGGCCACGATGCCCTGCCCGCGATCGCCCGCGGTGGATGGGACGCGATCGTGCTGCAAGAGCAGAGCACGCGCCCGATCACCGATCCCGACAAGATGTGGCGAGACGTGAAGACGCTCGCCGACGCGTCGAAAAAGGTGAACGCCAAGCTCATTCTCTACGAAACGTGGGCACGCGAAGGGCTACCCGACACGCAGGACTCCTTGACCCACGTGTACCACAAGGCGGCGTCCGACGTCCGTGCCGTGGTTGCCCCGGTCGGCGAAGTGTGGTCGGCTTTCCGCGCGCAGGAGGGCACGGTACCGGCGGGCGCGCACTCGGCCCTTTTCCGCGCCGACGGGAGTCACCCGAGCCCTGTCGGTACGTACCTGGCGGCTACGGTGCTGTACCAGACCCTGTATGGAAAAAACCCAGTGGGTTTGCCCGCGATAACTCGCAATTCATTCACGCAGCCATCGCCCGGCGCGGCTCCGAACGACCCGAAGGACTCTGTGCCCGTCGGCCTCGCTCGTAAGATTCAGGAGCTCGCTAGCAAGGTGAAGAAGTAACTCAGGAATGTGAACAGCTTGGCATGATCGACGACACGGAAACCTCGCGAACTGTTCCTGACGCGCGCGACGGACTTCGGCCGGTCGATCGCAGAATCCTGCTCGTCATGAACGAACGGGGGCATCTTCCGGACGCCCCGTATAGGAGATCGTCCGCGATCATCGGCGAGGTGCGTCAGCGGTTTCCCGGACAGGGATGGCGATCCGCGTATCACGCGCTCGCGCGAATGGTCCAGGACTTCGTGCTTCGGTATCCGTTGATCGACGGACAGGGAAATTTCGGCTCGATCGACGGCGATCCCGCAGCTGATGCTTCGTATACCGAAGCGCGCCTCGCACGGCTCGGTGCCGCGATGCTCGCCGACGGTGGGATCTCGATTGCTGCGGGCGACGGAACCACCGGGCCGAGCGTGTTTCCGTCCAGCGTTCCAAATCTCCTAATCAACGGCGCAACGACCAACGAGACGAACATCCCGCCGCACAATCTGCGCGAGGTGGTAGGCGCGCTAACCCATCTGATCGATCATCCCAACGCGACGATCAGCGATCTTCAGGCGCATATCAAAGGGCCGGACTTCCCCACTGGCGCGTCCATTCGAGGACTCGCGGACATCCGCGATTATCAGGAGACGGGGCGCGGAGAGATCACGATCCGCGCAAACACGGAGATCGAGAAGTCGGAGGAGGTGACGCGAATCATAGTCACCGACGTCCCGTATCGCGTGAATGTCGCGACGATAATAGAAAGGATCGCTGACGCGGTACGCGCTCGGAGAATCGACGGCATCGCTGACTTGCGCAACGAGTCTGACCGGGAGTCGTTGCGCATTACGATCGACCTCAAGCCGGGCGTCAATCCGGACGCAGTAACGCGCCAACTCTATGCACAGACGCCGATGGAGACGAAGGTCGCCGTGGCGCTCGTGGCACTGGTGGCGGATCCTCGAACGGGTGAGCTGGTTGCGCGCACCATGTCATTGAAGGAGCTCCTCGAGCGCTACATCGCACACCGCGATGACGCTATCGCGCGCCGAACGAACGGCGCAGCGAGACATGAGCGAATGCAGATGCTGAAGGAAGAGCTCCGCGAGATCGCCGCGACGTTCGGCGACAGGCGACGCACAGAAATCACGCCAACGTCCGGCGAAGCTGTCGACGGCCTGCGCGGCTAAACCATGAGAAGAGCACTGCGACGGCATCAGTCAGCCCTCTAACGCAGAACGGCGCCCAGATTGGGCGCCGTTCTTTTGGTTTCACAGCATGAGATCAACCGCACTCGCTAAACCCGCACACATGACACTTGACACATCCCTCCGCGTACTCCATCTGCGACCCACAGTCAGGGCACGTGCCAATGTAGGCTTCCGCCGAATGCTGTAACCCAAGCTGCAACTCCATCTCCGCCGCCGTATTCCCCGTTGAGCGAAGAGCAGCCGGCACCTGATGCGTCATACTCTCCATCATCTCGGCCGATGAAGCACCGCCGTTAGCCGCACCCGGGCCGCCCGGCGGAATGAGCTCCTGCTGCACGCCAACGACTCGATCCCGGTGCCACTCCTCGATCGCGATGCCGATCGCATCGGGCACTGACAAAACCTTGTTGGGTCCGAGTCCGACCGCTCTATCCGACGAGATCCCACGCAGCTGCTTGTGGATCTCCATGATCGGAATACCCGATCTCAAAGCCAAAGAAAGCAGCCGCCCCATCGCCTCCGCATCCGCCATCGCCGAACCACCCGCCTTGCCGAGCGTGATGAACACCTCGAACGGCTGACCCTTCTCGTCCTCGGTGATGTTCACGAACATCACGCCGAGCGGCGTCTCCTTTCTTATAGTAGTCCCACGCAACTTGTCCGGCCGCGAACGCTTCGCGCGGCGCTGGAGGTTCTCCGCCTCGGCCTCGTAGAGCGATTTCTTCAGGCGCTCGATCTCCGCTTCCTTCTCGGCGATCGTCGAGCGGAGGTCGGCGACGAGCGAGCGGTCGCCGGCTTCCTGTTTTGCGCCTCCCGCCGGCGCGGCACCGCTTTCGCGCGCCTTTGCGGCACCTTCCGTCGCACCGGTCGAGAGGACTTGGTTGTCGCGGCTCCCGTCGCGATAGACGGTGACGCCCTTGCAGTGCATGTCGAACGCGAGCTCGTAGATCTTGCGGACGTCTTCGACCGTAGCCGAGTGCGCGAAATTAGTAGTCTTTGAAATCGCCGAGTCGCAGTGCTCCTGGAAGGCAGCCTGCATCTTGATGTGCCATTCCGGGGCGATCGCGTTTGCCGTAACGAAGACGCGTTGCCACTGGGCGGGGACTTCGGGATGGTTGACGCTGCCCGTCTTCGCGATGCGTTCCATCAACTCGCTCGAGTACCAGCCCTCGCGCTTCGCGATCTCGACGAAATCCTCGTTCACGTCCGGCATCATCACACCGGCTTGGTTGCGCATGAACGCGACGGCGAAGAGGGGCTCCAGGCCGGAACTGCAGCCGGCGATGATCGAAATGGTGCCGGTCGGGGCCACCGTCGTCACGTTGCAGTTTCTCAGTAGCTGCATCGGACGGATGCGGTTGCCGTTCGCATCGCGCGCGCAGGTCTCGTCCGGGCCCCAGATGCTCTTTGCCCACTCGGCGAACGGACCACGCTCGGCGGCGAGGCGGCTGCTTTCCTTTTTGCCCTCGACGTCCACGAACTCCATGACCTGTCGTCCAAACTCCACGCCTTCGTCGGTATCGTAGGCAATGCCGAGCCGAACGCAGGCGTCGGCGAAGCCCATCACGCCGAGTCCAATGCGGCGGATGCGCTTGGAGAGGGCGTCGATCTCGGGGAGCGGATACTTGTTGACGTCGATGATGTTGTCGAGGAAGTGCGTCGAGAGCGCGATGTCGGCTCGGAACGCATCCCAATCCATCTTTCCGTTATTGACGTAATACCCGACGTTGATCGAGCCGAGGTTGCAGACGTCGTACGGAAGGAGCGGCTGCTCGCCGCACGGATTCGTCGCCTCGTATTGGCCGAGGCTCGGGACCGGGTTGTAGCGGTTGGCTTCGTCGACAAAGAAGACGCCGGGCTCGCCGGTGCGCCACGCGCCGAGGATCATGCGGTCCCACACCGTTCTTGCGTCGAGTTGGCCGACGACTTTCTTGTTGCTCGGGTCGATCAGGTCGTAGCTCGCGCCGGCCTTCACCGCGTCCATGAACTTGGTGGTCACGGCGACGCTGATATTGAAGTTGGTCACCTGCGTGAGGTCTTCCTTGCAAGTGATGAACTCCATGATGTCCGGGTGATCGACCCGGAGAATGCCCATGTTCGCGCCGCGCCGCGTGCCTCCCTGCTTCACCGCGTCCGTCGAGGCATCATAGAGCTTCATGAAAGAGATTGGACCACTCGCGACCCCGGTCGTCGAGCGGACCATCGATCCCTTCGCGCGCAGGCGCGAGAACGAGAAGCCGGTACCGCCACCGCTCTGATGAATGAGCGCCATCGCGCTCAGCGTGTCGTAGATGCCGTTCTTGCCGTTGGCGAGCGCGTCTTCGACAGGAAGAACGAAGCAGGCGCTCAGCTGGCCGAGTGGACGGCCGGCATTCATGAGCGTCGGCGAGTTTGGCTCGAACCTGCGCTGGGTCATGAGCGCGTAGAACTCGTCCGCCACGGCCTTCACCGCGCCCTCGGTCGCCCCATATCTCCGATCCGCCTCGGCGACAACTGTCGCCACGCGCCAGAAAAGATCTTCGGGCTGCTCCACCGGCTTGCCCTTTTCGTTCTTCACCAGGTAGCGCTTTTCGAGCACGGTGCGCGCGTTGGCGGAGAGCGAAACAGGCCCCGGGGGCGGATTGAGGGGAAGCGTCATGGGGACAAGACTCCTATAGAAGCGGCGTGGTGCGACAGCGAAGCGATTGTGTTTGGGAGTGTTACAGCCCGTTACAACCGGCCGCGTGCTCGCCAGGAAGGTGGGCGGCGCGTGCCAAGGGGCGACAGTCTACCGACGTTCGTGTTTCCACGCCAGTAGTAATATAACTGCTGGTGGGGCCACTAGTTATGAAAAGCCGATCACGAAGCTTGTTGTCAGTACCCGCTTGCGTTGATAACGGGCCGGTCCGTGTCGAGAACTGGCCGGAAGTAACCACTGGCTCGAGCGGTATTGTGATCTGTAGCATGGGACAACTCCGGTACAGCAAAAGAGTTGAGTCGGTTCCAGGACTTGGGTTCGGGGCGATGGGCGACGGGCGGTGGGCGATGGCGACGATGCAGCAAATTCGTTACCACTCCGTGATGCCTTGCTCGCAAACACGTGGGCGAATCACCCCGACCGATACTGCTCCTGGAGGTCGAGGTAGGACTGGACAGTCTTCCTGATCCGCTCGTGCTCCTCATCGGTCGTGCTCCGCGCGATCCGGCCGGGGACGCCCAGGACGAGAGAGTTTGGAGGGATCTTCATTCCTTCGCGGACGACGGCCCCGGCGCCGACGATCGACCCCGTACCGACGTGTACGCCATTCAGCAGGATCGCGCCCATCGCGATCAACACGTCATCCTCGATCGTCGCGCCGTGCACGATCGCGCGGTGACCGATACCGACTCTTTTTCCGATGACACACGGTAACCCAGCGTCGACATGCACGATCGTCCCGTCCTGCACGTTGCTGTCATCGCCGATCGTGATCGAATCGCTGTCGCCGCGGATCACTGCCGTGGGCCACACGGACACGCGCGCGCCGAGCGTGACGTCGCCGAGGACTACAGCTGTTGGATGGACGAACGCGGTGGGATGGATCGTGGGCATCGCGGGACGGAATGTATCGGTCGCTTCTCGCGACGCGAAATTTCGTAACCGTTGACAGTGGGCATCGTCGCAGGTCGAAACTATTTGACGCTGGCTTGGTGCTATGGATCGCTTCCAGGTTGGTGTTTCGCGCGTTGGAAGCTTGGTACAATTTGGATACGGGACACGACGACGGGATTGGACGGACGAACTACAGGATTACTGCTTTAGAGATTTTTTAAAAACTCCGCGCGTCGCGGTAGTTGGTTGAATGCAGTCCCGTTCAGTGTCCGTTTCATCCTGTTGCATTGTCCCGTATCGAAATTGTACCAACCAACCACGGTCTCCCCAGCGCCGGCGTGGTCGCGATTTCGAGAAGAAAACCAGACGATGCCACAGCAATCACGGTTAAGCCCACGCAGCGCTGTCACGTTCGGACTCGTCTGCGTAGCGGTATCGGTGCTGCCGATACTCGGGGGGCTGGGAGTGATCGACATGAAGCTGACGCCAGGCACACCTCGGTGGGTCGGCGTCGGCGCCGGGTGCACCTTTCTGCTCGCGGGAATCACGTTGATTGTCGACGGCGCGAGTGGAGCGATCGGGCCGGATGGGCAGTTGTCGAACGACGCCCCAGCGTGGCTGCACGTCTTTCAGTCGCTGATGGGACTTGGCATCGTCGGCACGATGGGAGCGATCGCGAGTTGGATCGCGTTCGGGCCGGGTGAGCGCCACTTCTCGACGACCATCTCGCTGCCCTTCGGCTGGTGGCATCCGTCGAGCGGCGAGACGACCGGACGTTGGGCGTTCGGGATTGCGGCCGTCCTGATTTGGTGCATAATCGCCGGAGTCATCGTCGTCAGCGTTCGACGACTGATCGTGCGCGCGCGGCTGCTCGCGTCGCGCCGAGTCGAGCGGTAGCTCCCTCCCCCCTTCGTCGTCGCTCCCGGAGGACTTCGTGCACCCGGTTCAGATTCACCCGTTGCCGTTCATTATCGCCGTGCTGGTGAAGGTCATCGTCGGCGCGACGTGGTACTCGCCGCTGCTCTTCCTCAAACCGTGGCAGCGGCTCTCGGGGATCACGGACCAGCAGATGAAGGGCGGCATGGCGAAAGGTTTCGCCACCTGGATCCTCGGCGCCGTGATCATGAGCTTCGTTCTGGCGCACGCCGTCTACTACGCGGGCGCCAAGACGATCCCACTCGGCGCGGCCGTCGGCTTCCTGAACTGGCTCGGCTTCATTCTCGTCGTGCAGCTCGACGACTGGGCCGCGGCGAAGCGGCCGACGCAACTTCTCCTGATCAACGCAGGCAGCAACCTCGTGGCACTCGTCGTCATGGGCGCGATCCTCGCTGCTTGGTAGGACGGCGCGCGTTCGTTCGTGCTCCGGGCTGTTTGCATTGACCGCTCCGAGGCGTCCCGATGTCCTTCGGGCGACCACTCGGCCAATGCTGCCGAAACTGCCGGCAGCATTGCACTGGGCTCGCCCTGCGGACACCGGGCAGCGCCTCTGCGCTGCCTCCGTGCGCGACAAACTTTACCGCGTCACGCCGTGCCGTTCCAGCA